>QHYF01000089.1:0-16578 GCA_003224075.1 Acidobacteriota bacterium | reverse complement strand
TCCATTCGTTGAAGGCAACGGAAGAACAGCCAGGGCAGCCTCCTACTACTTGATCTGCATGAAACATGGCAAATTGCTTCCGGGAAAGAAAATAGTCCCCGAACGCATTCGCGAGGATCGAGCGCCTTACTATGCTGCACTGCGCAGCGCCGATCAAGCTTGGGATGAAGGCAAACTCGACGTTTCCCAATTGGCAAAATATCTGGAAGAACTTTTAAAGGGCCAGCTTACCGACAAGTGATTCTCCAAACTGAGACACTACCGTGGCCCGCAATCACTTGTGCATTCTTCTGATTTTTCTTATTCTAGTAAAGTTCCGCACTTCAAAACTTGTGGCGCTATGGTGCAACGGTTAGCACGCGGCCCTTTCAAGGCCGAAATACGGGTTCGATTCCCGTTAGCGCTACCAATTTGCTTCCAGCCTCCTTTCTTGATTCACTCTTGCGTTTGAGCGGCAAACGCCTCCGGGTATAATCCTCCGCAGCATTTCCGGATGCGAGTATAATCTCGCACTCGCGAGGAGCGGCTTTGAGCTACGTCGAAAAGCATCTCATCCCCGGCGAATCGGTGCAGTACCAGACCAAGCTGCACTGGATCGTAATGCTGGGGCATATTGCGATTGCCGCGTTCCTCGGGCTCCTTGGAATGGCATTTCTCATTGCGCGGTTGACGGCGGCCAAGGCTCCGCCTCCCTCCAACGTCATGTATTTGGTCGCTCTTTTCTGTTTAATGCTTGGAGCCGTGATTTTTTGCGTCGGTCTCCTCCAGCGCAACGCCACGGAAATGGCCGTCACCAACAAGCGGGTCATCGCAAAGAGGGGCCTGGTGGACCGCCGGACGATTGAAATCCTTTTGTCGAGAATCGAAAGCGTCGCAGTCGAAGAGCCGGCTTTCGGAAGGTTGCTGGGATACGGGACAGTGATCGTGCGCGGCACGGGAGGGACCCCTGAAATGTTCGAAAAAATCTACCGTCCCCTGGAACTCAGGGAACAAGTCCAGCAGCAGATCGCTGGTGAATCAAAGTCCCGATGACCCATTCCGCTGGTCGCTGCTTGCCGCCCCCGCTGCCTTTCGGCAAAATAGCTCCTTGCCCTCCGAGAGCACGCCATGACTCAGTCTCCGACCATCTCTGCTTCCATCTTCACCATTGGTCATTCCAATCTCGAGCTGGCCGATTTTCTTGCCGTCCTCGTCCAGCACGCTGTCAAAGCGCTTTGTGACGTCCGCAGCCGCCCTGGCAGTTTCCGCTTTCCGCAGTTCAATCGCGAGCCTCTCGAGGCCGGCCTCGCTTCGGTCAGCATTCGATACGAGTTCCTTGGCGATACCTTGGGCGGCAGACCTTCGGATCCGCGCGTGTATCATGAAGATGGCCGCGTAGACTACGCCGCGCGGCGTCGTGCGCTGGATTTTTCCGCGGGTCTCGACCGTGCCATCGCTTTGTCCCGTAATCAAATCGTCGCCCTGATGTGTGCCGAAGAAGATCCATTGCAATGCCATCGCTTTCTGATGATCGGTCCTGCGCTCATGGACCGCGGAATCACACCCCTGCACATCCGCCGCGGCGGCAGTATCGAATCGCAGTGTGACGCCGAGGATCGTCTCCTCGTGCTGCACGGTTTTGAAGACGTCACCAGCACTTCGCTTTTTGTTTCCGGCCGCGACGCCGCGCTCCAGGATGCCCTCGTTCGCCAGTCCGAGGAATATGCCTACCGCGGCTCTTCCGAAGCGATCGAATATTTCTAATTGTCATGCAACGCCTTCTCTGCACCATCGGCTTCACCGGAAAAACAGCGGAGGAGTTTTTCAACCTATTGCTGCAAGCCGGCGTCGGGCAAGTCATCGACATCCGGCAAAACCGCCTCGGTCAGCTTTCCGGCTTTGCCAAGCATCCCGATCTCTCTTTCTTCCTCCAAGAAATCGGCAAGATTGCCTATGCCCACGAACTGCAGCTCGCACCGCCGCCGGAACTCCTCAAGAGTTATCGCAGTACCAAAGATTGGCCCGCGTATGAAGCAAGTTTTCTCGCCATCATGAAGGAACGCGGTGTTCCCGCGAGCTTGAACACGTCTTCCTGGCCGGCGAAAGTCGCGCTTCTGTGCTCCGAACCTGGCCCCGAAAAGTGCCACCGCCGTCTCGTCGCCGAGCTTCTCGCGCGCCACTGGTGCGACCAGGGTGACGAAGCCGAAATCCGCCATCTCATCTCGGTCCAGCCAAAATCCGCGAAGTCTCGGCGCAAAAAAATCGCCGCCGCGTCATGACCAAGCTGCTCATCACGGAAATCACCCGCATGGGCCCGGCCTTTTGCGTCATCGGGCTCCAGCGCGAGAAGGAACAGATTCACTCGATTCGCCCGGTGCCGTCGTCCGCGAATGGCTGGCCCCATTTTCCCCATCACCGCGGCGACATCCTGGAATGTGACCTCGCGCCATTTCCCGGGGCCCGGCCCCACGTCGAAGACCGCGTATCCACGCGCGGCTTCCGGAAATCCTCCGCGATTCCTGAAGCGGAGATCGTTACCTATCTGCGCAGAGCTGAACTATCCCGTTCCTTGCCTGAGCTTTTTGGTTGCGCCGTCCAAGAAAATAAAAATGGCAGCGGCCTCTACGCCATCCCAGGCGAGGCACAGCGTTCTATTTGTGGCTGCGAAACGCAAAATCTTCGTCTCGAACTCTGCGCCAATGAGCTTCGTGCCACCCTCGTGCTTCCATCGGGCGAAGTTCTGCGCGATCTTCCTGTCGTCGACCGCGAGTGGCGTGATTTTATCGACGCCTCTCTCGCTTCCAGTCGTGGCGCGAATCGCGTGAACCGCCTCGAACGCTTCTTGAATTCGTTTTTCCACTACAAGATCATGTCTTGTCCGCATCATTTCATTCGGCTCGGTCTCACGCGCCCTTTTCACGATCTCTGCTGGCTGATGCTGGATACGCTTTTCCCGCTGCCCCGGCGCGAGTGGCTCCAGGAGTTTTGATGACTCGGATTCCAGTTACCTCGTCTGATCAAGAAGAGTCGTGGCGCCGTCTCGTCGAAGAATGTTTTCGCCGTGAGGCCGGCTCTTCTGCGTCTATTCCCGGCGACGAGGTGGATCTCGTTCAGGCCGGCATTCTCGACTCCATGGCCTGGGTCAGTTTTCTCCGCTCGGTGGAAACCGCGAGCGGCGTTTCCGATCTTGGTTCTGATCTCAACGAGCGGTCCGCAAGCTTTGCCGCAGTGCTCGCCGCTTTGGCCAATTCCCGTTCCGTCACTTTCCGCGCGGCACACCCTGATTCGCGGCCCGATACTGTCGGCTCCGCAGCCCTAGCCCTTATTGCCGGATCATCCGCGGTCACCGGCTCGCGCGTCATTCCCTCCGAGGAAGTCGATCGCGCCTTCGGCATGCCCGTTGGCAAGCTTCGCAAACGCGCGGGCATTGAATCACTCGCTTACGCCGCCGAAGGCGAAAGCGAGCTGACGCTCGGCGCAACGGCCACGGAGAACGCCCTGCGCGTGGCCTCCTGCGGGGCGCATCAGCTGGACTGGATCGTTGCCACCAGCGAAACGCATCACGATTACCCTTCGCTCTCCGCGCAGCTTCATTCCCGTTTGCTCGCGCGCGAAAATTGCGCCGCGCTTGACGTCGGCGGCGCCTGCCTCGGTTTGCTCAATGCGCTTGCTGTCGCGCAATCTCTGATCGGTTCGGGCCAGGCGCGAATTGTTGCTGTCGTCACCGCCGATGTCCACAGCCGCACTCTCACTCCCGGCCGCGTCGCCGGCGAATTCGGCGGCCTCTTTGGCGACGGTGCCAGCGCTTTCATCCTTTGCCGCGGCGCCGGCGGCCATTCTGCCGAAGGCTATCGCCTCGGCGAATTTCTTTTCGGCTGCGCGGGCCAGTATGCTGCCGCGATTCAAGTGAGCGATACGAAGGAAGGTGGCCTGAACGTGCAATTCGATGGCGAGGCCCTCTCGCGCGCGGCCATCACTCGCATGGAAAAAGTTCTCGCCGCTGTGGAATTACGCAGCGGCATTTTGCGCGGCGCCGTGGGCGGCTTTGCCACGCACCAGCCGAATCCCCGTCTGCTCGCTCTGCTCGCGAAACAGTGTGGCGTCTCGCCGGACGTTTTTCCGCCGATCGCCCGAACCTCCGGCAATCTTGGCTCCTCCACGTGCGGCGCGGCTCTGCATGCCGCCTTGCAGGCCGCTTTGAAGCAAGAGCGGGGCCGCCGCCCCATTTTTCTAGCCTCGCTCGGTCCCGGCCTCCTCTTCGGAGGCGGCTGGCTGACTCCTTGCGCCGTTCCAACTTGATGGGCCTATCCATGACGAGGTCCGTACCAACTTCGTCTAAAGTTTTGTATTCCAGCTACTAAAATAGTTGGTACGGACCCACCCGCGACAAACCAAAGCCACGCGCCTTTGTGGCCCGGGAAGCTTAGCCCCAAATAGTTGGAACGGCACTTGTTGACACATCAGCGAAAGGATAGTTGAGAAACTGAATCACGGCCCGGGCCGCGTTCGTGTCGTAAAGCCCGTCTGCACGGAAGGCACGACGCATCCTTGCAGCGGCGGCCAGCCCGGATCGGTCGTCGAATCAAATGCGTAGAAAAAGGACTTATGGTGGCACGCTCTGTACGTAGTCGTTCACTACGATCTTCACCCGACTGCTGAATATGCGGTAGTTCGTGAACACGCCGCGACACCAATGGACCTTCTTGTTGTTCTCGGCCTGTGTAGAGATGGTGAGAGGGATGAGCCGAGGGACCTCATCCGTTCGCCGGAGCCAACCGTAGGTCACGATAGACTGGTAGTCTCTCCACTTGCCGGAAAGTTCCAGATGCTCGGAGATGCGGAAAATATTGATGTCCTCATCGGTCCAGACCTCGCCGTAGCAGGGGACGCTGACGATCTTGTTGACCGCGAAGAATCCGAAGTCGAGGACGGATTTGAAGATACAAACGCCATCCTCGGACTCGGCACGATACTGAAAGACCTTTATCCGACGCTCGTTCACAACCGTGTCAGCGGCTTGATGAATTTTAAGCCGGAGTGCAGTTCCAACCATTTGAGAAAGCTCCGACCACTCACCACCGGGATTCACCACCTCATTCACGAGAGGGAAAGGCACGTCTTGTAACTCTTTCTTGCCATCGGGATACTCGCGGAATCGTTGAACGCCGTCGATAACCCGGACTTCATACTCTGCCTGAGCAGCGGGCTCCTTGTCTCCCGAGCCCCAGGCAAAACTCTGCACAGCGATAAAGTTGCGCATGCTATCTGCCAGAAGTTGAGCTTTTTTTCGTAGCACGCTGACTTCATAGGGCTCCTCGGGTCGGTGCTGTAGCCCATGACCAAGGCCTGGACCGAATTTTGGATAGTAGTCCAGGGGTGACACGAATTTTGGATAGAGGTCTGCCGAGACTGGTGAGACATCCTTGGTAGTGGGGAATATTCTCTGTGCTAGGAAGGGCTGTACTTTGCTCACGAAGTCGCCCAGGGTTTGAATCGGCACAGCCAGCGCCATCGCTTCAGTGGTCTCGCTCAGAATCCCTACAATCTTTTCGGTTTTCCTATCAACGACGATGCCGCCGCTTGCCCCCCTTATGCGAATTGGTTTATCGCCGGACAACTGGTAGTCGAAGGCGAGGAGGCCTGATGTCGTCGGGGCTTTGAATGTGGCGGGAAATCGGGTCAGTTTGCGAATAGGATTGATAATTCCGTTGGGGTAACCGTAGATGTCTACTTCCTGGCCAAGTTGCAGCTCATCGAGACTGAAACTAAGACCATGATGATGGGGCACCGAGCGCCGTAACTCAAAGATGGCAAGGTCCCGTTTCTTGGCATAAGGAAGCACGCCCACATTGGGGAGATAGTTCGCGGTAGCGTCTTCGTCGTGCGGACCCGTAGCAAAATATCGTTGGATAATTTTTTCTCGTTTGATCTTATCAGCCCGCGTAGTCATAGCTACGTGATAATTGGTTGCGATGAAGCGACACGCGGCGTCCAGGCAAAAGCCCGTACCGAAGTTAGCATCTAGGTTGAGCTTAGGGCCAAGCTTCCCCGAGATACCAAGCCTTACCGAGGGAGTGATCTTCACCGAGGTAATAGGAACGACGACCTCGCTAAAATCCTGAGTGTGTTCCACCGTGGAAGAAGGCGGCATTGTAAAGGGACTTGGGAAGACTTTTTGGGCCGCCGCAATGGGTGACAGGCAGGAACATGCGATTAAGATTGGAATGATTTCGCGCAAAATCATCAGATGTCGCCTGACTCTGAATCAGTCGGTTCTGATGTGTTGCATGTGCTCGTCCATGGCGTTGAACTGAACACAAACGATTTAATGGTGTTTGAATCAGCGGGGCTAACCAAAATGGAACGGATAGCCTGTCGTTCTGGGAAAGTGGTGCCGATACGAACTCAGTGGAACGACAGAACTAGAGGCCGTCACCAAGGGCCAACCCGAAGAATCAGCATCTTCGCTGAGCAATACACAGACGAGAAGATCGCCGAGCGTGTACGCTGGCTAGGAACTTTGGTGATAGCCGCAGGTACCGGTCATCTGAGAACACAGTTCCTCAAGCCGCCTAGCCCGCACTTTGATCTACGACAATTTCTCGCATGGGCTGGTTCCCGCGACTACTGAATTGTAAATGGGCACCCCGGCATGGTGGGGTCATCCATCCTGGCGGCCCTATTTCAGGGGGCAAGGTTGACGCTAGGGTGCCCGCACGCAGGGCGTCTTATATGTCTCTGTGCCCTTCACGCAAGCGCCTCCCTCAGCAAATTCCGGCGTTGACTTCCCCCACCAGCCCTCCAATAATCCGCCTATGCCTCGTCCCGACGCCGTTCGTCGAGTCAAGAGCTATTCCGCCGCTGACGGTTACGTCTATCAGTACTACTTCTTCGAGGGGAATCGCGCGCAACGTAGCGGCAGCCCGGGCGGCGAATTCACCTACGCCATCTCGACCGACCGGCGCTCCGCATTCCCCTTCAAGATTTTCGTCAAGCAATCGGCCCTGGACGCCTGGGCAAAGCTGAACGGCCGCCCCCTCACCAGCAGTGAAGAATACGCCGTCGCCAAAATGCGCCTCTTTCAGGCCTTCGACGAAGGCTCGGTCCAGGCCCCGCCGGATGGACAACAAGCCGCGGAAGTGCTTGTAGACGAATCCAACCTTGAAGAGCTCCTCAAGCAACTGGGGATTTAGTCCGCAATGTCAGGAATGGCTGTTTCTCTTTGAACCAAACCCCAAGTCGCGGCGTCTGCTTGAATGTATGGGAAAGCCGGGCGCCAGAGGCCCGCGCCAGACCAGGGAATCGTATGCAGGAGTTGGCTCTGATCCAGCCAGGTGGCATGGCCCGGGACGAGTTTCTGCGCGAGGCGGCCCAGGCCGAAGCGAGACGCGAATTCGAGGAGCGCCTCGCCGAATGTGGCGCGCTTGCCTACCGCGTCGCCCGCGGGGTTCTGCGCAATTCCGCCGACGCCGAAGACGTCGCCCAGGAAGCGCTTCTGCGCGCCTACCGCCGCTTCGATCGGCTGCGCGACCGCAACCGTTTTCGCGCCTGGCTCGTTCGAATCGCGTTCCGGCTCGCCCTGGATCGTTTGCGTTCGTCGAAACGGCGAGAGCAGCGTGACATGTTTTTGTCTCATCCGGCGCATCAGCCGCCTGCGGCCACCGCCGAGGATCTCGCCGTTTCGAACGAGTTTCAGGCGCACCTCGATCGCGCTCTTGGTGAGTTGCCGGAAAAACTGCGTTTGGTACTTTTGCTCGGCGCCATGGAGGGCCACACCATCGACGAAATCGCCGCGATCGTCGGCGTTTCGGCCGGCACAGTGAAGTCCAGAATTTTTTATGCTCGAAAGCAGTTAGCGGAGAAATTGCGATGCCATGCGAAAACTATAAAGACGCGTTGACCGAAGCCGCCGCCTCCGGCGCCGATCCGGCAAATGCTCTGCGTTCGAATGCGAAGATGGCCGCTCTGCGCGCGCATTTCGAATCGTGCGCTTCCTGCCGCACCGCTTTCGCCGAAGAGCAAGCTCTCTTCATCTCCATCGATGCTGGCCTTCACGCCACCGCCAACGCCGAAGTCCCAGCTTCTCTTCTCCCGCGCGTCCGCGCCGCTCTCGAAGAAGTGGAGGCCCCACGGCTTCACTGGATGTCGCCCCTGATCTTTGCTACCACCAGTGTTGCTCTTGCATTCCTGATTTTTCTGATTGCCCGGCCATATCGCTCTGTTTCCGATGACCAGGCCAAACAAACGCCGCCCATCTCAATGCCGCTGAAACCTCCGACAGGCTCTCGCGGGCAGATTTCTCCCTCGAGTGTCCAAAGCGCTTCTACAAGCGCAAACCATTTGCGCGCGCCACGCAAATCAACTTTGGTGCACTCGGCGGCGTCTAGCAAACCGGAGGTCCTCGTTCCCCCGGACGAGCGTGAAGCCTTCGCCCGATTTGTCGCTGCGCTGAACGCACGTAGCGATTTTGCGGCAGCTATCGTTGCCGAGGCACCGGAGAAGAAAGACGCGCTGGTCGTTGTGGAACCATTGCAGATTTCGGACATCGAGCTCAAACCTCTCGAAAGCAAGGAAACCGAAAGCTCTGATCGCGCAGGGGAAAAGCACTAGCGAATGGTCGACCGAAAACCGCAATAGCACGGAGGAAAGAATGAGAAACAGAGCAATCCACGTTGCAGCGCTCCTCGTCTTCGGAATGCTGTCGCCGATCGGCCAGGCGCAAGATAAACCCAAGCCGGAGGAAAAGCCGAAAAGCGAAGTTCAGACGACGCCGGTAAAAGTCTTGATCGTCTTTACCGAGTATGACGGCGAAAAAAAGGTCAAGAGCCTTCCGTACACGCTCTACATCAATGCGCCGGTCTCCACAGAGTTAATGCCTGGCTGGGTGAAACTCCGCATCGGCAATCGCGTCCCCGTTTACACCGGCAAGGATCAATTTCAATACTTCGATGTCGGTACGAACATCGACGCGCGCGCCGCCCACACCCCAGAAGGCCCTTTTCGTTTGTATCTAAATCTTGAGCGCTCCTCGGTCGAGGGCGACGTGCTCGTTCCCATGCAAAAACCGCCCGAGCAACTCTCGCCCGATCCGCACGCTGGATCGTTCCGCCAGCCTGTTGTTCGCCAGTTCAAGTCGGAACTCGACCTGAAGATTCGCGAAGGCCAGGTTCTTGAAAGTACCATGGCGACAGATCCCGTGAGCGGCAAAGTCCTCAAAGTCGAAGTCAGCATCTCAGTCGTGAAATAAGGGCTGAATGGTTTCAGTGTTTTTCCAGGACAGCATTCAACGCCTTGGATAATTCAGCGTGAAGAAACGAGTAACCAAGCTGCTGCAATCTCTGCGGGGCGACGCGCTGGCTGGATAACAGCAGCGCGTCGGCCATTTCACCGAGCGCCAGGCGCAGCGCAAACGCCGGAGCGGGGAAGAGCGCCGGGCGGTGCAGCGCCTTCGCGAGCACTTTGGTGAACTCTGTGTTCCGCACCGGTTGCGGCGCTACAACATTTATTGCGCCCCTCACCGAGGCCGCGTTCGGGGCGCCCTTTCCCGGAGCGCCTTCCATCGCGAAGCGCAAGATCCCGACGACATCGTCCAGCGTGACCCAGGACATCCACTGCTGCCCGCTGCCGAGCCTGCCGCCGGCGCCCAGTTTGAACGGCAGCAGCATCTTTGCCAGCGCCCCGCCGTGGCGCGCCAAAATAATTCCGAAGCGCGCCAGCACCACGCGAATCCCCAGCGCTTCCGCCTTCAACGCTTCCCCTTCCCACTCTTGCGCAAGAGTTGCCAAAAAATCCGTCCCTGTCTTGCTTTCCTCTGTCAGCACTTCATCGCCGCGATCGCCGTAGATTCCAATCGCCGAAGCTGACACCAGCACCCGCGGCCGCGCATTCATTTTCGCCAGCGCGTTCACGAGCGCTCGCGTCGTCTCGATCCGGCTCGTCCGCAGCAGGGCCTTCCGCTCCGTCGTCCACCGTCCGCCCGCGATCGAGGCTCCCGCCAAATTTACGACCGCATCCGCGCCAACGGCCGCTCCGCCCAATTCTCCCGTCGTCGGATTCCAGGCGACGTCAAATCCCTTTTTCGTCCCGGCAGCTACCACACTTTGCGGCCGCATCAGCCGGCACACGGTGTGCCCGTTCCGCGCCAGCGCTTCCGCAAGCGCCGTCCCCACCAGCCCCGTCGAGCCCGTGACGAGAATCTTCATCTTTCCTTTTTGCCCTTTCGTCTCGCGCGTGGAAAGGATTAACTCCCTGAACGCTACGCAACCCCCGCGCACCGGTCAAGCAATCAAAACTTTCAAAACATATCCATTGGACGAAGATCTCGAATCATCCCAATTGCAGAGAGAAACCGTGGTACAGAGCGCTGGCGCCACGCGGTCGAAGGCCCTTCGGTTGCGCTCAGGCCAGGCTTGTTCTACTGGCCCCTTCACGGAGCGCGCGTTACAATTCCCGTGTGGCACCCATCTCCCAAACCATTCGCGTGATGGTCCTGTTTTTCGGCCGGCTCAAGGAGCTCATCGGCCGCGCCGAAGATTCCATTGAAATCACCGACGCCTCGACCGTCGAACAGCTCTTCGCCCTTTATGTCGCGCGCCATTCCGAGCTCGCCAAATACCGTTCATCGCTGGTCGCTTCGCGCAACCAGGAATTCGCCGCCTGGGATACGCAGCTCCGTTCCGGCGATGAAGTCGCGTTTCTCCCGCCGGTAAGCGGCGGCTGACGCATCGCCCATGACCACGTCCCTCCACGACGATATCTACCAGTTGGTGCGCGAGCCTATCGACATCGCCGCACTGGCCCGCCACGTTCGCGCGCCCGAAGACGGCGCGACCGTCACTTTCGACGGGTTCGTGCGCAATCAATCTCACAATCGCCCCACGCTCTACCTCGATTACGAAGCCTACGAATCCATGGCTCTCGCCAAGATGCGCGAAATTTGCGCCCAGCTTCACGAAAAATATCGCATCCGCCGCGTCGCCATGGTGCACCGGCTCGGCCGCCTGGAAATCGGGGAAACCAGCGTCTTCATTGCCGTCAGCGCGCCGCACCGCGCGGCTGCTTTTGACGCCTGCCGCTTCGCGATTGACACGCTCAAGCGCACCGTGCCCATCTGGAAGAAGGAGAATTTCGAGGATGGCGCGGTTTGGGCTGACGGCGAACTCCCTCCGGCTCCCGCGGCGACATCCCGCGCAAAACCCGCATCTTAACCATCAATGTCAATGACACCCTTCCGCGCCCACCCCGCACTATTCCTAGCCGTCTGCACGCTCCTTTTCGCCGGAATCGCTTTCGCGCAGGACAATCCGGATCGTCCTCCCTGGGCGCAAAAGCCCAAGTCCACCTCTGCTTCCGCATCCAGTAAAGCTCCCGCTTCCTCTCCCACCGGCGAACCGGGAAAGATCGTCCAACCCACGCCCCCCGCCTCGACAACCGATTCACAAGATCCCGCGGCTCAGCGCGGACGCATCCGCGTCAACGTCAATCTCGTCAACGTTCTGGTGAGCGTCTTGGACGACCACAATCGCCCTGCTCCGGATCTCCCGCGCGAAGCCTTCCAGCTTTTTGAAGAAGGCGTGCGGCAGAAGCTCGATGTCTTCGAGTCCGAAACGTCGCAGCCGCTGGATCTCGCCCTGATGATTGACTCCAGCCTGAGCGCGCACAAGGAAATCACCTTCGAGCAGGAAGCCGCCGCGCACTTCATCCGCCAGGTTCTGCGCACCGGCGACCGCCTCGCCGTGTTCTCGTTTGATGAAAACGTCACCCAGGTCGCCGCCTTCTCGGACAACGTTCCCGCTCTGCAGACCGCCGTTCGCCGCATTCCTCCCGGCGCGGGCACCTCGATTTACGATGCCGTCCTTCTTGGCTCCCGCGCCCTCCAGACCCGCGGCGACGACCGCCGCCGCGTCATCATCCTCGTCACCGATGCCGGCGAAACCACCAGCCGCGCCGACTTCGACGCCGCTCGCAAGGAAGCGGTACGCTCCAACTCGCTGCTTTACACTATCGTCGTCCGCCCGGTGAAAAACGAAAGCGGGCGCAACACCGCCGGCGAACACGCGCTCGAAACCATGACGGACACGACCGGCGGCGCCATGTTCTATCCCGACTCGCCCCAAGACCTTGGCGTCATCTTCGATCGCATTGACCGCGAGCTGCGCACCCAATACCGCCTCGGCTACTACCCCAATCCCCGCGGTCCCGCCAATAGCTACCGTTCCATCGAAGTCAAAGTCATCGCCGGCGATTACAAGGTCCGTCACCGCCGCTCCTACCTCACCGGCCCGCAGTAATTCCTCGCCCTTGTAGCGGCGGCCTTTAGGCCGCCATCTTCTCTCGTTGTCCGGCCTTTGTAGCGGCGACCGGAATTTATCCCGCCTGCCCCGACTCCTATCGGGGAAGCTGTCTGCTCAAGTCTGACGCAGCCACTCAGATAGTTCCGCGTTTCGGGGGTCCAAAAGAGGCAGACCGCTGTATAATTCTTTATGCTGAGAGGCCAAAATGGAAATCCCGGGTCAGAAGTGCAGGATACGGGAGTTCACGGGCGTATGAACGCTGGCGACTAACCGGTTGCCCGTGAGGAGCTGACATTATGCCGGAATTAAAGTTCGACACCGTGCATGGTTCCTGGAAGGGCAACGACTATCCTTCGGTATCGATCACAAGCGTGGCGGTGGGATCTGGGACGCCAGTGGCGTTGGTCTTCATGACCCACATGAACGTTGACTTTGACGGCGCACCGAATGCCTACGGTCCGCCAGAGAAATCCCCTCTCGACAGTCTCGCCGATGCCGGAAGACACGGCGCCACCGGCTACTACGGCCTCATAGCTGTCGGCCCGAAAGAAGTGGAGCCAAGAGATCCCCACAAGAGGCTGATCAAGGACGTCCATCACTTGCAGCTCGATACGCGATACCCGGACACGAAGGGCAAGTGTCCCGTAGTCCAACAGTCCGGGCCATATGCGGGATTCTTCGTTTCGACCACCTCGAAACGCAATGTTTCGGGTAGCCCTTCGATCTATGAACAGTCGCACTATTTGGACTCTTCGGCAGTGGCGTACTCCGCCCTGTCGTACAACCTGCACCACAAAGGCGTCGGCGACGGCGATTTCGGCATCGCCATTCGCCATGACACGTTCAGGCAAGCGTCGTTCTCCTTTCTGGGCGGCGAGGGGCACGGGAAAGGTAGTGCTGGCGCCGGCGCGGTGGGTGAATGCTCGTACAAGGTATTCCTGGACATCGGAGGCTCGCCCAAAACGAGTGCACAGAAATACCCTAACAACAATTTCCCGACAAGCTTCATCGTGTTTCCCCGTTCAAAAACTTCGCAACTGATGAGGATTTCGCTTGCCGAGAACGCTGAAGACTTCGCCGTGTTTCTCGCGCTGCAGGCTCAAGTCGACGCCGCCGGTCGCGGACATTCAGGCTTGCCAGCCTTCCGCAAATACGTGGCGGGCGGGCGAAAGGCCAAGCCGGCGAGCTATGAAAACGTCGTTGCGGCTCTCCAGCACTGGGGATACGCGCCGGGATTGTCCGCGGTCGTGACTGCCGCAAGCACCCTGGTGTCCAGCATCGCAGCGGCCGCAGGCAAGCTCATTCCTTAACAGGCTGCGGACAGCCCTACAAAATCGAAGAGCGGAGGGGACTCGCTTCCTGCCGCCCGCGCCATCGCGTTTTCCCGGCAATGGCAAAAGCCGTGTGCCCCAAGAAGAGCCTGGTCACATCGTATCCCCTTGCGGATGGTGGATGCCAAACCCTCATCCACGAACTCCTCGAAAAATCCACCCGCAAAGTCGCCTAGCCGAAGCGCATCCACTGTCATCCCGAGCGCAGCGCGCAATCGAGTCAGAAGCCGGCAAACGCTCCAGCCGGCGCGGATATGACATAATGCATTATCGGCTCGTCGGTTATGTAATAAATTTGGGCCCTCAAATTCCATGGCTCAGAAAATCGTCGCTTTCGTGGCAAGAAGCTTTGACCCAGCGGACGAGGCTAAGATCGATCCGATCATTAAGTTTTTGGATTCCTTCAGTAAGCTAGGCTTTATTACGCAATCCGCTGAACAGAGCGAAGTGGAATCCGTCTCGGTGAAGGTCCGCTCTCTCATTGATAAGTCACAAGTATTGGTCGGGATCCTCACGAAAAGACACGCCGTGTACCGCTTGCAAGGTCGTGTTGTAACGGCTATCGCCGCTCTTAGAGGAAAACTGAGCCCGTCGGGCTGGAGTGCGCCGCCGTGGGTTCTCCAAGAATCGGGGTACGCGTTGAAGGGGAATAAAGCCCTGATCCTCTTTCGGGAAGCGGACGTCGAGATTCCGGCATTACAAGGGGACCTCGAATATATTCCCTACGATCCGCGAAATCCTGCGTTTGCTTTCCAACGCGCGAATGAGATGATTACCGGTCTCATCGCAAAGGCGGGCAGTATTAGTGTCGAAACGGTTGTCCAATCGGAGGCGGTTGAGGTCAGTGGAGCAGAGGCATCTGGGTTAACAATACCATCTGATGCCACCCCCAGCGGGGACGAAGGCCCGGATCGAGCAGAAGATCTAAATATGCATATCTTCGCTCTGTACGAGGCCGTGGCATCGAGGGACTGGGAAGCTTCCGAGCGAGAGTATGATGCCGGCCTCAAATGGGTCCAAGAACACGAACCGGAAAAGGAGTTATTTTGGAACTGCCAGTATCAGAGGGCTCTTTTCGCCGAGGGGCGAGCGTATGCCTTAGACAATCTTCGTCAGCTGGTCGCGAAGAACAAGGACAAGTATCTTCCGCTTAGGTATTTAGCCGCCTGCCTTGTCGATCTTCGTGAATACGACGAAGCGGTGAAATGTTACCAAGAGGCTGCGCTACTAGCCGAACCAAACCGGCGTGCCTCGATAGAGATTGAGGCAGCGGACGTTCTGGATAAGGCAAAAAAACAAGGTCAGGCAAAGGAGATTCTCCTTAGGCTCCGTAATTCGGACTACGCAAAAGAACCCAAGACGCAGTTTCACATTCTGAGACGGTTATATTCCGTGTCTAAGGCATCCGAAGACAAGTTTGCTAGCTTCGCGCTTGCCGAGTTGGCTCTGCATCAAACTCCGGAAGAAGTGGGTTTCCGATTTTCGCTTGCGCTTGACTACGAAGGCGCCGACCAAGACCATTTGTCGCTATACCATTACAAGATCATCTGCGAACAGGACGAGAAGAATGCAGGCGCGCTCAACAACTTAGCAATCGCATCCGCTGCTTGCGATCTTCCTGTGCTTGCAGTTCAGCGTTATAAACAATCTTATAAGCTGGGGGAAACGCTGGCAGCCAGCAATCTCGGGCACAAGTATTTGGGTGCGGGTTTAACCGACGACGCTATAACCCTTCTCAAAGACGCCCAGACCAAAGAGAATTGCGTTCCAGAGGTTCCTCGAACTCTAGCCACAGTCTACGAGAAGATCGAGGAGAACAATCGCGACCAAGAGAAAGTAGTGGCGAGGGCCGAAGAACATCGCGATTTCCTACTTGCTTTCGCGAACGGGTTTCTCAGTCAAGACCTAGCGAACCTCGATGGCGAATGGTGCTTCCCATTCGTGAATATCGATCTAAGGTCGAAGGGATCATCGTTGCACGGCGCCAAGGAAACTCACTCGCCAGTCGCAACTGGTGGGTTTAGTGCCCTATTCTCCGATGTTACGCCAAAAAATGTAATAAGGATCGAGAAATTTGAATTCTCCGCTCTTGCCTCAGGGCGGACGTGCAAATTCAAGCTTGAGAACACCAAGAGGGAAGAGCCCCCGGGATGGGCATTTCTGGGCAGCCCAAGCAGCTCCACCATCGAAGGTTACATCCTCTTCGCAGAGGACGGCCAGTCGGGGCAAGTCGCCCAACTTAAGGATGGGAAACCCGAAAAATACTACAAGATTTCCAAACTTGCCTAAACGCGTGGCCACTTGAGTGTATGGGAATAGACTGGAACTCCACCAAACCAAATCCAGAGCTGGATGATCTCTCGAAGTCTTTAGTTCGGGAGATCGTGGAACACTTCCTCGCCACTGGAACGGGCATAGATTTTTGGGAAACGAGAGTTGCATTGGGAAAGGATCGTCGTCTGCTAGACGCGCTTGTGCAGAAGGGTTTTGTAATGAATATCGCCAACAGACTTTACCCCAGGTTCGCGGCGCTCTATTACCTGCGACCCGACCAGCGGATTCTGAAGGCCTCTCAATCATTGTGCAAGTCTCGCAGGCCGCAACTGTTCTCGCTCACGCAGATCTCCGACGAGATAAACCGGTTGGCACCGGCGCCGACAGGTCAGTTTGCTGCCCGTATCGGAATGCAATTTGCACGCGATTTCACAGGTTATTTTGGCAACTTCGACAATTCGGCAGACGTTCCTGCAACATCGGCCCATGTTTCGGAGACCATTCTAGACTTCGAGAATCTAGAGCAGGCTTGGCAAGAGGAACTCGAACGTCGTCAGCCAGTTCCGGTGAAGACCTCACCAGTGCCGTCAACAATGCGTGAAGATGCCATGGGGAAGCCCAAGAAGCCGGAAACTTCCACCGAGCAGCTCAAAAGGGTGTTTGTGATTCATGGCAGAGATGAGAGATTGCGCGCAGCTATT
>QHYF01000219.1 GCA_003224075.1 Acidobacteriota bacterium | reverse complement strand
ATGGTATCCAGATCGGGCTCAGCGAACATCTTCGACATCATTTTTTTCTTTTCCTCACCTACGCCGTGTTCGCCGGTAATGGAGCCGCCCGCAGCGATGCACAATTCGAGAATCTTGAAAGAGAGCGCTTCGGCGACTTTTTCCTGACCGGGAATTCGGCGGTCGTAGAGAACGAGCGGATGCAGATTTCCATCGCCTGCGTGGAAGACGTTGGCCACGCGCAATCCAGTTTCCTGGCTGAGGCGCGCGATTTCGCTCATCACTTGCGGGAGAGCGGTGCGCGGAATCACGCCGTCCTGGACGATGTAGTTGGGCGAAATGCGTCCCATCGCCGCAAAGGCGGCCTTACGGCCTTTCCAGACAAGCGCACGTTCGGAGTCCGACTGCGCCACGCGAATCTCCCGCGCACCATTCGAGAGGCAAATTTCGTTGACTTGGGTCATCAAGGCTTCGACTTCCGCGGAAGGGCCGTCCAATTCCACGAGAAGAAGGCCGCCGCAGTTGGGATAGTTTGCATGGACCGCTGCTTCCGCGGCCTGGATCGCGAGGTTGTCCATCATTTCGATTGCCGCCGGAAGCATGCCTGCGGCGATGATTCCGCTCACCGCCGCCCCCGCTTCGTTCGTGGAAGGAAATGCGGCGAGCAGAGTACGGATGCATTCGGGGCGTTTCACGATGCGCAAAATGACTTTTGTGGCGATGCCGAGCGTGCCTTCGGAGCCCACGAAAACGCCCGCGAGGTCATATCCTGGCGTGTCGAGTGTTTTTCCGCCGAGATGGACGAGCGAGCCGTCGGGGAGGACGACTTCGAGACCCAGCACATGCGTTGTCGTGAATCCATACTTGAGGCAATGCGCGCCGCCGGAGTTTTCCGCCACGTTGCCGCCAATGCTGCAGACCGATTGCGAGGACGGATCGGGCGCGTAGAAATATTCCTGAGGCTGAACGCGTCCGGTGACATCAAGATTGATGACGCCGGGCTCGACGATCACGCGAGCGTTCAGAAAATCAACCTCGACGATGTGATTCATTCGCGCGAGGCTGACAACAATGCCATTCTCAACTGGAAGAGCGCCGCCACTCAAGCCCGTGCCAGAGCCGCGCGCGACAAAGGGAATCTTTTCCCGGTGGCACAAGCGGACAATTGCCTGGACTTGCTCAGTGGAAGGGGGGAGCAGGACAGCGCGGGGCATGACGCGGAAATTCGTCAAGCCGTCACACTCGTAAGTGTGCAGTCCTTCGGGCGAGGAAATCAAGCCGCGTTCACCAACAATCGAGCGAAGCTCTTGGAGAATGTGGGCGTCCACTAAACCCTCACCGGATACTCGGCTGTCCGCCGTGTCGGGCATGCAGCGCAATTCTAGCGCGGAATGAAGAGAGATTCATCGTTCGCAAGAGCCACGGGACGATGCAGAAAAATCCCATGCTTCCGTTGGAATGACGAACTCTCGATTCGCCGTGATCTCTAAAGCAGCTTGCGCTCTCAATGGATAAAGTTCAACCCACTCGGGATGAACTGGGGGAAAACATAGGCGTACATCATGACGATGATGCCGACGATAGCCGCAAGGGCCACGGAATGCCAAAAAACGAAGCGGAAAATTGAACCTTCATTGCCGACCTGGTTTGTGGCCGCGGTGGCAATGCAGATGGATTGCGCATCAATCATTTTGCCCATCACGCCGCCGGCGCTGTTCGTCGCGCACATCAAAATATCAAAATGGGGAGTCAAATTGAGTTGCTGCGCCGTGATTTTCTGCAAACCACCGAAGAGCGCGTTCGAAGAAGTGTCGCTTCCGGTCAGCGCAACGCCGAGCCATCCGATGAACGTGCCGAAGAACGGAAAGAGCCAGCCGGTGCGCGTGAACGCCAGTCCCAGAACCGCATCCATGCCGGAGTATCGCGTGACGTAACCTAAACCCAGCATACAGGTCATCGCGACAATCGCGAATCTCAGTCGCACCAGGGTTCGGCCGAAGATCTGGAACATTTTCCCGGGCTTGAGGCCGAGAATTACGCCAGCAAAAAGGGCGGCCAAGAAGCAGCCCGTTCCTGTTGCGGTTAGCCAGTTGAAATCGAACCGCGCGGCTTCTGCGGTCGGCTTCTGCACCACTGGCGTGGTTCGAAACACTTTGCCGTGCAAATACGGCCAGTCCCATCCCGCTGGCCCAGGGCGCACTTTGCCATCAGCCATCACGACTTTGAAGGACGGCGTCGTAGCTCGATTCATTGCCAACTTCACGGTGGGTAATCCCCACACGAGCACGAAAACCGAGAGAATAGCGAACGGCATCCAGGCCTTGGCGATTTGGCCGGAAGAGAAGTGTTTGACGGAGTCTCTTGCCTCGGCCGCGGTCACGGCCTGTTCATCCGCAAAGCGCCAGATTTTCTTCGGTTGCCAGAAGCGAAGGAAAACCAGCGTGGCGACCATGGACACGACGCCAGCGGCGATATCCACCAGATTGCTGTCCATGTGGTTGGCCCAGAACCACTGCGTCGCGGCGAAGGAGCCGCCGACCACGAGGATGGCGGGGAAGACTTCAAAAGTTTCTTTCCAACTGACCATCGCGCGGACGAGCCAAAATGGAACGATGATGGCGGTAATCGGAAGAATGCGGCCGATCATCGCATTGAGGTCGCTTTCGCTGAGTGCGGTGACGGCTGCGAGGGTGTGAACCGGAGTTCCGATGGCCCCCCAGGCGACCGGCGCGGTATTGGCAATCAAGTTCAGCGCGGCGGCCTGGAAGGGTTTGAAGCCTAGGCCGATCATAAAAGCGCCAGCGATGGCGACCGGTGCGCCGAATCCGGCGGAACCTTCGATGAATGCCCCGAAGCAGAAGGCCACAAGCAGGAGCTGCAGACGGCGATCGGGAGTGATGGCAGCGACGGACTGCTTCATGATTTCGAACTGGCCGGTCTCGACAGAAATGTCATACAAGAAGACAGCCGCGATCACGATCCAGACGATTTTTAGGAGACCGAAGGCCGAACCGTAGAAAAAACTGGTAACGGCGAGGCGGGCGGGCATGCCGAAAGCAAGTATTGCGACGACGACGGCTGTTGAGGCCCCCGCGACGGCACAAAGATGCGCGCGGACCCTTAGTCCCGCAAGCAGACCCAGCAGCACGATGATCGGCAGCGCCGCGACCAGCGTCGAGAGCCACCAATGTCCCAGGGGATCATAAACTTGTGTCCAAGTCACAGTCAGTCCTCCTGCACACGATTTTTGCGAATCCCTGGCGAGCCTAACGAACCTGAGTCATGGCCGAAGGGAGGAGGGCGCACGCCAAATCCCTCTCATCTCCCCGGAACCTTGCATTTCGGTCGCTGAGATACTTCCTTGCCGCGTTCTTGTCAAGCGATAACTGTTCCTGGGAGGTTCCCTTGATTTGCAGGCGCCGGAGGAACAGGGTGATCAGGCAAATCTCTGGCACTAGATTGCATCAGAGGCGTTGTAAACTATCGCTGAGTTTTTGAGACAGGTCAAGGCGCTTGACATGTTGTTTGAGACAGTCCTTCCCTTTCTGCTCGCTGCAACGCTTCTGGCTGCGCCGCTATTGGAGTTACCCCAGCCGCCTTCCTCGGGTTCTGGGTTGAACGAGTTCCGAAACAGCTTTTCCTCCGAATCGCAGCAGAGTTCCGATGACGGCAAGCACGCGTTGCGAGGTATGGTCGTGAATTCGGTCACCGGTGAACCCATCCGCGGTGCGCTCGTGCAGATTTATTTCAATGGCCAAAGTTCAATGCTCACGGGACCAGACGGCAAATTTCAGTTTGAAGGACTTCCCAACGGGCAAACCGTTGTGAGGGTCCGCAAGCCTGGTTTTTTCACGGAGGAGGAGATTCATTCTCCTGGCTACGCACAACAAATGGTTCCCACGGGATCTCATAGCGCTTCTCTTGTCTTGAAACTGATCCCTGAAGGTGTGGTTTATGGCCGGATCAGCGAGGATGACGGCGAACCGATCGAGGGTCTTCCGGTACAACTCGTTGTCCAACGTTTGCAGAACGGCAGAAAGGTGTGGGAACAACGGCCTGGTGCTACGACGGATGAGGACGGAGCTTTCCGGATCGCGGAACTTCCGCCCGGCAACTACTTTCTCTCGGGGGGACCAGGCCGTACCCCGGTGACTTACCCGTCCAAACTCTCACAACCCGGGGCGCAAGGCATTCCCGCCGTATTTTACCCAAGCGGTTCCGATCTCGCCGCTGCCGCACCAATTTCCATCGTTCCTGGCAGACGAGTCGAAATCAATCTCACCCTGTCCCCACAGCCGTTCTACCGCGTCTCCGGCACGATTAGCGGTTACAGCCAGGGACAGTCAGCCAATCTCCAAATCATGAACTCCGTTGGACAGCCCCTGGCGTACAACGGCGGCTTTGATGCTGCAAGCGGCGCTTTCCGCATTCTGTGGATACCAGCCGGGGCTTATACGCTGCGAGCGGATGCCGCGGACGGTCAGGGACATTCTCTCAGTGCCAGTGTCACTGTTAATGTGAATTCCGATCTTTCGGGCATTCACATGGTGTTGACGCCCCTCGTCAACATCCCCATCCACATGCGCCTGATTTCTTCTCGAACGGGTTCGGAACGATTCTCAGAGCAGGAGAACTGGTTTCCGGCGTACGTGCAACTCGTTTCGAGGAACAGCGGCTTCTCGGAATTCCGGTATGGAGCGCAACAAGTGGGGCAGCATGGTAATTCGTCGCTTGAGCTCCAGAATATTAGGCCCGGAACGTATGGAATCGAGGTCAATCCCA
>QHYF01000218.1 GCA_003224075.1 Acidobacteriota bacterium | reverse complement strand
GTCCAACCGGAAGTCGATCCGAGAATGATCGCTCTGGTTCGCCGCGTGCGCGTGCGCTCGACGCTCATTTTCCAGGGCCGTGTGGAAGCTGGGACCGTTGCAGTCACTCCCCCTTCTGCGCCCGCACCGGGCGGGGCGACGGCGCAAAAGCCATCGGCATCTGCGCCGGCGAGCGATTCGATTGTCGATCGCGTACGCCACTTCGTTCGCAAACTGTGGTCGAGTGGTTCTTAGCTGGAAGAGTTCTAATGGAAGTCGCGGCTGCTATCGTTGTAGGGCGGCGAGATTCGAAACGCCGTAACTACATTCCTTCATAGTTCGGCCCGCCGCCACCTTCAGGCACAACCCAGTCAATGATTTGGTAGGGGTCGGCGATGTCGCACGTCTTGCAATGCACGCAATTGGCGGCGTTGATTTTCAGCTTTAGGCCATCTTTTTCCTGCGCCATTTCATACACTGCGGCGGGGCAAAAATACTGGCACGGATTGCCATACTCCACGACACATTTTGTGGAGCATACATTCAGATCCTTCACGACAAGATGACAGGGCTGATCCTCTTCGTGGCGCGTGCCGGAATGATAGACGTCCGTCAGCCGGTCGAACGTAAGCTTTCCGTCGCCCTTGAATCGTTCGGGCGCCGGCCGCCCGTTGATTTTTTTGTAGGCCTCGTGACCGGGGTGCGCGCGCATCGGATCGATCAGCCCGCGTCCTCCTGTGATGAACTGCAAACCGGCGTGAAAAAACCCGGGGAGCATTCCGTGCTGAAAGGACTGGTGGAAATTCCGGACCTGCCACAACTCTTTCTTGATGTAGCTCTGCTCGATTTTTTTTGGAAATGCGCTCAGCGTTTTTGATGAAGTATCCCCGGCCTTCAGCGCTTCGAAGATGGTTTCTGCCGCAAGCATGCCGCTCTTCATGGTCAGGTGAATGCCTTTCAGCCGCTGCGAATCGAGGAAGCTTCCCGAATCTCCGATGATCAGCGCGCCGTCCACGTAAGTGCGCGGAATCGCGTACCAGCCGCCGTACGGGAGCGACTTCGCGCCGTAGCGAACGAGCTTCCCGCCGTCGAGAATCTTTCTGAGAAATGGATGCGGCTTCCAGATCTGAAACGCGGCGTGCGGATCGAACTGCGGATTCGCGTACTCCAGCGCGAGCACCAAGCCAATCGAAAGCCGGTTGTTCGAAAGCCCGTAGATCCAGCCGCCGCCGTACATGTCCGTGGAAACCGGCCAGCCCAGCGTGTGCGCGACGTAGCCCGGCTGGATGCGGCCGGGCTGGACGTCCCACAATTCCTTGATGCCGATTCCGTAGCTTTGCGGATTGATGTTGTCGAGCTTTTTTGTGGCGACGAGCTTCTTGGTCAGCGAGCCGCGCGTGCCCTCGGCGAGCACGGTTATCTTGGCGCGAAGCTCATAGCCGGGTGTGTAATTGGCTTTGGGTTTGCCGTTCTTGTCGAGGCCCTTGTCTTCGGTGATGACGCCCGCGATGCCATCGCCCTCGTAAACAAGTTGGGCCCCGCCAAATTCCTTGAAGACGTTGACGCCTGCGGCTTCCACCAGCCCGCCCAGCCATTTTGTGATTTTGCTGAGCGAGACGATATAGTTGCCTTTGTTTTGGAAAGGCGGAGGAGTGATGGGGAAGCGGAAGGAGGAGCTTTTCGTGAAAAGAAGCGCCGCGGAATCCGTCACTGGTGTGTCAAGCGGCGCGGATTTTTCAAAACCCGGCACCAGCTCCGCCAGCGCTTTCGGATTCATAATCGCGCCGGAAAGCTGGTGCGCGCCAATTTCGCGGCCTTTCTCCAGAACGTAAATGTTTTCGGCCGAAAGCTGCGGCCCGGCCTTACTGGCGCCGCCCGCTTCGTTGTGCTTTTTGATGAGGTTCGCCAGATGCAGCGCACAGGAAAGACCCGCCGGACCGGCGCCGACGATCAACACGTCCGCTTCGAGTTGTTCGCGCTGGACGGTCATAGTTCTATTCTTGGTGCTTCTCTTGCTGACGATAATTTGAGGGTACCGGCCCGGGAACGGCGCTCAGCAAGACGAAACGATTCTGCTCCCACTTGTAATATTTCCAGCCGCAATCGTTGCCCCTCTGACTCTCGCCTTTGTAAAAACACCCCGAAGCAATTAGAAGCCTGCTGTTGACCCGAAACGAATAGCCGCGATACGGAATTTTGCTCTCAGGGTCCCACGGGACGTCGAGAAAGACAAACGGCATCTCGCGAAAGACCTCTCCTGTAACCAAATCCACAACTGCAATGGAACTGATGCCAGTGCCAAGTCCCCAATGAGCGATTGCGTAGTGACCGGCGAAATTCGGACCATGAGCGACCGCCTCCTTGACGCTGTCGATAAATTTTTGGTTCTCTGGGTCGGCTGAATCCATGCTCGACGGCCAAACGATGCGAGTGGGCTTTCCGACCGAGCCTTGCTCCACTGAATAGTCTTCAAAACGAGGCTTCGCAGCAGCCTTTCGCGCGGGCTCTTGAGAAGCGGCTGCAGAATGAAGCGGCGCGGACAAAAGACTGGATGCAATCAAGAGCAAGATTTGCTTTATGGCCAAGGTTTCCGTGCCGTCACGCTAGGCATTAACAATCTCGGTGGTATCGGCAGGCAGTTTCAGACCTTTTTCGCGATATTCGTCGCCAATCATGTTGAAAACGTGCGTCAGTTCCGCGAGGGCCGCCTCGCGGGTTTCCATCAACGCATAACAACCGGGGATAGCAGGGATTTCAGCAACCCAGGACCCGTCCTGGCAGTAAAGAATGGTCTTGTAATCTTCGAGTTTCATGGCTTTCCTTGAGAGTATACGCCAAACAGCGGGTTCGGACGGGATTACGCGCTCTTGGCCTTTTCCAGGGCTTCGGTGAGGGCGGGCATGATTTCGAAAATGTCGCCGACGACACCATAATCGGCGATTTCGAAGATGGGGGCGTTCGAATCCTTGTTGATGGCGACGATGGTGCGCGCGCCTTTCATGCCCACGACGTGCTGAATCGCGCCGCTGATGCCCAGCGCGAGATAGAGTTTTGGCGCGACGGTTTGTCCGGAGCTGCCGATCTGGCGCTCCATGGGGAGCCAGCCTTCATCGCAAATCGGACGCGACGCGGCGATCTCTCCCCCGAGGGCCTTGGCCAGCGCCTCGGCTTGCGGAATATTTTCGGGAGCCTTGATGCCGCGGCCGATGGCGACGATGAGAGGCGCCTGCGTCAAATCCACCGCGGATTTTGCTTCCTTGAACAATTCCAGCGGCTTCGTTCGAATCTGCTCTGCGCTCAGTGACACGGCAACGGCGTTCACTGGAGCTTTTCCCGAAGGATGAGGCGCGAGTAAATCGGCGCGGAAGGCGCCCGATTGAAAGGATGCAAACCACGTCGCCACGCCTGTGAAGGTGACGTCGGCGACGGTTTTGCCCTGAAACATTTGACGAACGAAGACGAGTTTCCCGCCTTCCTGGCGATAGCCGATGCAGTCGCCGATCATGCCCTTGCCAAGCGTGGCCGCGAGTTTCGGCGCGAAGTCACGCACCTGGTAGGTGTGGGGAAACAAAACCAAATCCGGCTTCGCCGCGGCGATGACCTGCTTCAGCGCAACGCAATATCCATCTGGCGTATATGCCTCAAGCAAATCGTGCTCGACTTTCAGCACTTCCGCGACATTCTTTGCCGCCAAGTCTTCGGCAAACGCCGCGACGCCTTTGCCGATGACCAGCGCGGTCACGGCGCTCGATGTGTCCTTGGCAATCTGCTGCGCCGCTGCCAGCGTTTCGAAACTGGCGTTGTTCCACTTCCCCTGCCGCTGTTCGGTGATGACCAGAATTTTCATTTCTTTTCCCAGACCTCCAAAAGAAAGAGAGATTCCTCGCTTCGCTCGGAATGACGGTCTTTTTCGCTCGCGTTCACCGGTCGACTGCTACCACCGCTCAAATCACGCGCGCTTCGAACTTCAATTTTTCGACCAGTTTCGCCGCTACTTCTTTCGGTGTGCCCGTCAGGAATTCCGTTTTCTTGGTTTTCGTGGGCACGTAAATTTTTTCAATTTTCTGCGTTGGCTCTGCAGAAACGCCCAACGATTCGCGCGGAATAGTGACGAGCTCTTTTTTCTTGGCCGCCATGATGCCCTTCAGCGTGGCGTAACGCACTTTGTTGATTCCGGACTGGATAGAAAGGACGGCAGGCAGAGGGCACTCCATGTGCTGAAACCATCCCGCTTCGAGTTCCCGCTTCAGTTTCATCTTTCCGTCAGCCACTTCGATCTGCATGATGATGGTCGCGTGCGGCAGATCCAGCAGCCCCGCGAGCAGCACGCCGGTTTGCCCGAAGCCGTGATCGTCGCTCTGCAATCCCGTCAAGACTAGGTCCGCTTTTTCTTTTTGAATGGCGGCCGCGAGTGCCTTCGCGGAGCCCAGGGGATCGAGCTGCGCGAAATGGTCATCCGCGATGTG
>QHYF01000088.1:28121-37265 GCA_003224075.1 Acidobacteriota bacterium | reverse complement strand
ACTCGAAATCATTCATTCAAAGCCTGGGCGAGGCCCTCTTGCGTTTCCGCACGGGCCCCGCGACTGCATCTTCACGGGACAAAAAGTAGCTCCACAAAATGATCGGCCACACAAAGAGAAATCCGCAGGGCTGTCTCAAGATGAGACAACGGATTCCGACGGCCGAATGAAAACGCTAGAAACTGCCAAGCGGGTGCTCTGCTTCTGTCGCGATTGCTCTTAGCTATCCGGGAGCTGCCTTTCGTCCCAAAAGGAGCAAATCGGCGATAACTCCAGAATTGTATGCACAAACCCCCTTGGAAGCCCCTTGTCAAATGGTGGTAAGAGTTTTCCGTCAAGTCGCCACTGGGACGGACTCAACGTGCGTGGCGGATGATTGAGTCCATGTCTTCTTCCAGTAAACCCATTGTTTTCAAACAATTGAACCAGAGTGCCGCCCGCTATAAGCTGTTACCTGTCGTTAGTCATGTGGCAGCCCGATTGCGACCCTGCTATGCGTTATCGGGAACTCAGCTTTTGTATCTAAGTTGTTGAAATTAAATAGGCTTAACTCGCAGGAAGCCAATTGCAAAGTGTCGGAACGCGACATTATGGCGGTAGCCTATCCCAATCGTCCTGCTTCCAGGTTGAACTCTTTCTTCAAATTATAGAGCAAAGATGATCAAAATCGGCGTCATTGGCTACGGATATTGGGGACCTAATATCGTCCGGAATCTCCACGGACTAGATTCCACACGTGTGGAAATGGTTTGTGACAAGAGTCCAGCGGCGCTGGCGCGTGTCCGGAAGGCCTATCCGGGCATCTCGACGACATCGGACGCGAACGAGGTCCTGCGCTCACCGCAAATCGACGCAGTTGCGGTGATCACGCCCGTTTGGACTCACTACGAGCTGGCCAAAGCGGCACTGGAGAACGGCAAACACGTATTCGTCGAGAAGCCTCTTACTTCCAATGCAGACCAAGCCGAAGAACTCATTGAGCTGGCGGCTCGGGGGAATCTCGCTCTCATGGTGGATCACACCTTTCTGTTCACCGGCGCGGTCAACAAGATCCGAGAACTGATCGAAGGCAATGTGCTGGGCGATCTGTATTATTACGACTCACTGCGCGTCAATCTGGGGCTTTTTCAGCACGACGTAAGCGTGATTTGGGATCTGGCCCCACACGATCTCTCAATCATGGATCATCTGATAAAGAAGGAACCCGAAGCCATCGTGGCCACCGGCGAAAAGCATTTAAACGGAGTGGAAGATGTCGCGTTCATAACGATCTATTTTCCGCAGAACGTGATCGCGCACATCAATGTGAACTGGCTTTCGCCTGTAAAGATTCGGACC
Organism: Acidobacteriota bacterium; assembly: GCA_003224075.1. Classification (GTDB taxonomy): domain Bacteria; phylum Acidobacteriota; class Terriglobia; order Acidiferrales; family UBA7541; genus Acidiferrum. Next base: position 35,927 of record QHYF01000088.1, on the reverse strand, counting down.
ACGCTGATCGGAGGACAGAAGAAGATGCTGGTGTGGAACGATATAGTGGCGGACGAAAAGATCCGAGTGTACGACAAGGGCGTGCAGCTCAGCTCGGGAGAAGGAATCCGCGACCTTCTCGTAAGCTACCGCTCCGGGGACATGTGGGCTCCGCAGATCGAGCAGTCGGAAGCCCTGCGTGTGGAACTCGGCTACTTCGCAGATTGCATCATGAACAGCAAGACGCCATTTAATGACGGACGAGCGGGCCTCCGCGTGGTCCGCATGCTGGAAGCGGCCGAGCGTTCCATTCAAAAGAGAGGAGAGTTGGTGCGCCTATGAATGAATTCTGCGCAATTACTCCTGACGTGAAATTGGGGAGCGGCGTCAAGCTTTCCAAGTTCATTAATCTCTATGGCTGCGAAATCGGCGACAACACGAAGATCGGTGCGTTTGTTGAGATTCAGAAGAACGCAACGGTTGGAAAAAACTGCAAGATCTCCAGTCATAGTTTCATTTGCGAAGGCGTGGACATCGAAGACGGTGTGTTCGTCGGTCACGGCGTGACGTTTATCAACGATTCTTACCCGCGTGCGACTACACCCGAGGGGCAGTTACAGTGCGAGAAAGATTGGAGGGTCGAACGAACAGTGGTCAAGAAAGGAGCGTCGATCGGTTCGGGAGTGACCGTTCTTGCCAACGTAACCATCGGCGAGAACGCCATCGTGGGCGCCGGAAGCGTGGTAACGAAAGATGTTCCGGCGAACGCCATCGTCGCAGGAAACCCGGCACGTTTTAAAAGGTTTGTTGATACCAGAATGACTGCAGTCATGGGAGAAGAAAAGTGAGCGGCAAAGACAATATTCCGTTCCTTGACCTTGTTACACCGCACGTTGAGCTTGAGGAGGAACTTACTGGGATTCTGAAAGGCGCACTGCACACCGCTGGATTCATTGGCGGTCCGATGGTGGAGCAATTCGAGAATGCGTTCGCGAAATTCTGCGATGCCAAATATTGCGTGGGAGCCGGCAGCGGAACAGATGCGCTGCGTTTTGCACTGATGGCTGGCGGCGTAAGGCCCGGCGACGTTGTAATTACGGTCCCCCACACGTTCATCGCGACCACGGAGGCGATTTCACAGGCGGGTGCAGAGCCCAGGTTTGTGGACATCGACGAACGCACCTACAACATCGATCCGTCGAAGGTCCGCCAGTATCTGGAAAGTCAGTGCACGTTAGACAGCCGACTCGATGTGGTGGTCGACAACAAGAGCGGCAAGCCGGTTACGGCAATCGTTCCGGTCCATCTTTATGGACAGATGGCGGACATGGACTCGCTGCTCGAAATCGCCGAGCAATACAACCTGATACTCATTGAAGACGCCTGCCAGGCGCACGGTGCGCAATACTTCTCGAAAAAGGAGAATAGCTGGCGGACGGCTGGATCAATCGGGAGGGCCGCTGCTTTCAGCTTTTATCCGGGCAAGAATCTGGGTGCCTGTGGTGAGGCCGGCGCAATCACAACGAATGATGAAGAAATCGCCCGGAAAACCCGGATGTTGCGCGATCACGGTCAGTCCAAGAAGTACTATCACGACATGGAAGGCTACAACGGCCGGCTAGACTCGATTCAGGCAGGATTTCTGGCGGTGAAACTCCGGCATCTCTCCAGGTGGAACGAGATGCGGCAGGCCGCCGCGGCGCGATACCGCGAATTATTTTCTGAGATGAACGGCGAGAAGGTGCGACTGCCCTACGAACCGGATGGGAGCCGATGCGTGTATCACCTCTTCGTGGTTAGGGTAGAGGACCGCGACGAAGCCATTAAACACCTCGCTTCAGCCGGTGTTGGCACCGGGATTCACTATCCAATTCCTCTTCACCTACAGAAGGCATACGCCAATCTGCGATACAAGAAGGGCGATTTCCCCATCGCGGAAATGGTTGCTTCGGAAGCTCTCTCTCTGCCTCTTTATCCTCATCTGAGAAGGGATCAGCAAAGTAGAGTAGTCAGCGAACTCCACAATTTCGTATCCATTGAAGGACGGTCTCTCGCAGCATCCAAGAGTGCTTAACGGCCGGGCAGGCACAAGTTGGTGTTGTTGAATGGGCTCGCAAATACGCTGTCCGTCTTTTTTGAAAGGGCTGAATATGCAGAATGAAGTAAAAAAGCCAAACGCAAGAATAGCCGTCGTCGGCGTTGGCTACTGGGGCAAGAACCTGGTGCGAAACTTCCATGAGCTCGGAGCGCTAGAGGCGCTCTGCGACGCGGATCAAACTCTGGAAGGAGCCTATGCGCGCAATTACGCGGGTGTGAGATTCTATTCGCAGTTTAAGGAAGTCCTTGCAGACCCTTCAATCGATGGCGTCGCGTTGGCTACCCCAGCGGTGGCCCATTATGAAATGGCCAAGGCCGCGCTCGAAGCGGGAAAGGACGTCCTCGTCGAAAAACCACTGGCAATCGACGTGAAGCACGGGGAGGAGCTTGTCAGACTGGCAGAGGCCAAACACCGAGTTCTGATGGTGGGACACATTCTCAGATACCACCCCGCAATGCTGAAATTGCAACAGCTGATCCAGGAAGGAGCCCTCGGAAAAATCAGTTATCTTTATTCCAACCGTCTAAATATTGGGAAAATCCGGACGGAGGAGAATATTCTCTGGAGCTTTGCTCCACACGACATCTCCGTGATGCTGGCTCTCCTGAATGAAATGCCGACGCGTGTTACCTGTCAGGGCGGCGCATATTTGAATCACGACATCACTGACGTAACCCTCAGCCACTTTGAATTTCCGAGCGGCGTTCAGGCACACATTTTTGTTAGCTGGCTGCATCCGATCAAGGAACAACGGCTCGTCGTTGTCGGATCCGAGAAGATGGCTGTCTTCGACGATACCGCCGATCACAAGCTCGTTTTGTATCCCCACAAGGTGGAATGGAAGAATCGAATTCCCACGGCGGTAAAGGCCAATGGCGAAATCGTCGCTCTGGACCGTCGGGAGCCGCTGCGGGCGGAATGCCAACACTTCCTTGACTGTGTCGCATCACGGACTGCTCCGGTGAGCGATGGAAAAGAAGGCCTGAGAGTTCTGAGAGTCTTGGATGTCTGCCAGCGCGCACTGCACAACGGGGAGATCGTGCTGGAGACGGAGAATACCAAGAGAGAGAAAAAGGAACGGCCTTACTTTGTACACGAGTCCGCTTTTGTTGACGAAGGTGCTGAGATCGGAGCCGGCACGAAGGTATGGCACTTTTCCCACGTGATGAAAGGGGCCAGAATCGGCGAATGCTGCGTCATTGGTCAGAATGTGAACGTGGATGGCGGCACAGTGATCGGGAGCAACGTCAAGATTCAAAACAACGTTTCCGTCTATACCGGTGCAACGATCGAGGACGACGTGTTTCTTGGACCGTCATGCGTCCTGACGAACGTCACCAACCCCAGGTCGCAGGTTAACAGGCATTCCTTATACGAATCCACTCTGCTGAAACGCGGTTGTACGATCGGAGCAAACGCGACAATTGTCTGTGGGGTTGAAATCGGCCGGTATGCGTTTGTTGGAGCGGGCTCGGTGGTCACCAAGAACGTTCCGGACTTCGCGTTGGTTGTTGGAAATCCAGCTCGGCAAGTCGGTTGGATGAGCCGCCATGGTCATCGGCTCGCTTGCCCGGAATCCAACGGAGTGATGCTATGTCCCGAGAGCGGATACCGTTATCAGGAAGTTGAGCCCGGCGTGTTGCGGTGTCTTGACCTGCATGAAGAGGCGCCCTTACCGACGGATCTGAGCAAGGGCACCAAGTCCTACAAACAACTAAAAGAGGAGAGTAGCTATGCAAGTGCCACTACTCGATCTTAAGGCACAGTATTCAACGATCAAGGCCGAGGTCGAAGCGGCGCTAGCGGAGGTGATGGAGTCTCAGCATTTTATCCTGGGACCGAAGGTGGAACAGTGCGAGAAGGCAATCGCGGAATATAGCCACTGCTCGCACGCAGTTGGGGTTTCCTCAGGCAGCGACGCTTTGCTGGCTTGCTTGATGGCTGAAAACATCGGGCCCGGCGACGAGGTGATCACTACCCCGTATACTTTTTTTGCGACGGTCGGAGCTGTCAGCCGCTTGGGTGCAACGCCGGTTTTCGTGGACATTGATCCTGTGACTTACAACCTCGATGCATCGCAAATCGAGTCGAAGGTCACCAGCAAGACGCGCGCAATCATTCCCGTTCATCTCTACGGCCAGATGGCGGATATGGATGTCGTTATGGCCGTCGCCGAGAAGCACGGTTTCGTGGTCATTGAGGATGCCGCGCAAGCCATTGGTGCCGAGAGCAAAGGCCGACGCGCTGGCTCTATCGGACACTACGGATGCTTTTCCTTTTTCCCCTCCAAGAATCTGGGGGCCGCTGGCGATGGAGGAATGATTGTAACGAACGATGCAAAGCGGGCAGAAAAGCTGAAGTGCCTGCGGGCGCACGGTTCCAAACCGAAATACCACCACAAGATTATCGGAGGGAATTTCCGGCTCGACGCACTTCAAGCAGCTATCGTCTACGCAAAGTTGCGACACCTGGATGAATGGACAGCTGACCGTCAACAAAACGCCAAGAAGTACGATCAATTCTTTGCCGAGGCCGGATTGGCGACCGATGGTGGTGGCTTGGGGAACATCGGCTTACCCAAGGTCGTGAGGGAGCGCCACATTTTCAACCAATACGTCATCCGAATATCTCGCCGCGACCAATTGCAAGCCTTCCTGCAGCAGAGAGGCATCGGCACTGAAGTTTATTATCCGATTCCCATGCATCTTCAGGAGTGCTTCGCCTACCTGGGCCACGGAGTGGGTGCATATGCCCAGAGCGAACGCGCGGCCAAGGAGACTTTGGCGCTTCCAATCTATCCGGAACTCTCTGAGGCACAACTCCGATACGTGGTCAAGTCCGTCGGCGATTTTGTCAAGACTAGCCTTGACAGCGCGAGCGTCTCCGGGGGGACAGCCTCAGAGCTGGTCGGGCCTCAGTCCAGGTGTTGATCCTGTGATCAGAGTCATCTGCAAAGGCGGACAGGCGGAAGCAGTTGAAGAGTTCTCCAACACTTTCCGATTGCTGGAGGCGCAAGTGCGGGGCACGCTCGTCCGGCAAGCTTCGTTAAGCAATTTCAAGTCCGCCGTTGGCCAGCTCGCATAAAGGAACGGGAATGACGACCCTTCCGACCTATGTTTTGATTACTCCAGCGCGCAACGAGGCTCAGTTCATCGAGCTGACTATCAGATCCGTGCTGTCACAGACCGTGCTACCTTTGAAATGGATCATCGTTAGTGACGGTTCGACCGATGGCACGGACAAAATTGTAAACAAATATATAAGTGATTATCCGTGGATCGAACTAGTTCGAACGTCGGAGCGGAGTGAACGGCATTTCGCGGGAAAGGTTCATGCCTTTAATGCCGGGTACGCCAGAGTGAAGCAATTGAACTTTGACGTCATCGGAAATTTGGATGGCGACATCACATTCGATCAAGACTACCTTGCGATTCTCCTGAGCAAGTTTGCCGATAACCCTAGATTGGGCGTGGGTGGCACACCGTATGAGGAGCGAAACACGCAATACGACTATCGGTTCGTCAGCATCGAGCATGTGCCGGGCGCATGCCAACTGTTTCGGCGCAAGTGCTTCGAGGAGATCGGCGGATATGCGCCGGTAAAGGGCGGCACAATAGATTCTATCGCCGTCATGACCGCGAGGATGAAGGGCTGGGAGACCAGAGCGTTTACGGACAGGCTGTGTCGTCACCATCGGGAGAGCGGTACTGCTCAGAGCGGCGCGCTGACGGCCAGATTTAGGAGAGGCGCAAAGGGCTACGCGGTCGGCAACCACCCGGTTTGGGAATTGTTCCGTGCGGTGTATCAGATGACCCGAAGACCTTACATCGTCGGCGGCCTGGCGCTGTTGTCCGGCTATGTCTGGTCGCTGATCCGACGTCCGGAGCGCCCCGTGTCCCTTGAACTGGTGGCCTTCCAGAGACAAGAGCAAATGCAGCGGCTGCGGCAGCTGTTCAAGGGCAGATGGATTCTTGGCAGGAAAACTTATGAGCATGAATAATGTTTCCGCTAAGTCCGATGGGTTGATCGGCCCTGAAGCAGAGCCGGCCCTAGCAACTCACAGCGGGCTTCTGATCGTGAACGCGGACGATTGGGGGCGAGACACAGAAAACACGGACCGGACGTTGGATTGCGTCCTGTGCGGAGCCGTTTCGTCTGTGAGCGCGATGGTGTTCATGGAGGATTCGGAACGAGCTGCGGCGATTGCGCTGGAGCGAAGAATCGACGCCGGTCTCCATCTTAATTTTACGAGCCGGTTTTCGCGGCATGGCACTTCTTCGCTGCTCATCGAGCATCAGCACCGCCTCGCGCGGTTTCTCCAACGGTACCGCCTCGCGCAAGTGTTGTTCCACCCCGGGCTCACCAATTCATTCGAGTACGTCGTGTTTGCACAGCTTGACGAATTCCAGCGAATTTACGGCGAGGGACCGAATCGCGTCGACGGCCATCACCATATGCACCATTGCGCCAACGTAATTCTCCCGAAGCTGATTCCGTCCGGTATCGTTGTGCGGAGGAATTTTACTTTTCAGCGTGGCGAGAAGGGCTTCTTTAACCGCATGTACCGCCGACTCGTAGACAGCATGTTGCAACGGCGGCACCATCTCACCGATTTCTTCTTCGCACTGCCACCGCTCGAGCCCCCGGATCGTCTGCGGAAGATTTTCTCTTTGGCACAGCAATTTGTGGTGGAGGTGGAGACGCACCCTGTCAACACTCAAGAATATCGGTTCTTAACGAAAGGCGAGATTTTCCGCTTAGCAGGAAACGTCCGGGTTGCGCGTCGATATGTTCCGCTCAAGACGGGGGAACATCCCCGACCGACAACCAACGCTTCGAATTTTGGCGCCCACCTGGCCTGCTCTTTACCCTACGCGTTCGTCTTTGGCTGGACTATGTACCAGTCTTTGATTCAACCGTCCAAGTATTTATGAACATACCCATCGTACGTACGGATGCGGCCGGGAGAGGCGAATCCGATCTCGCCAATTCTGAGAGGAACGAAGTCTCCACCGGACCGGGACAATCCATTATTGGCACGGATGACCTGATCCTGGTAACAGGGGCGAGCGGTTTCATTGGCGCCAGAGTGGTTGAAAGCCTGTTGAATCTCGGATTCCGCAACCTGCGCTGCTTCGCTAGGGCGTCAAGTAAAGCAGTTGGCGCCGAAGCCTTCGGTGAACGCAGCCGGCGTGCTGCAAGAATTGAAGTGAAAAGAGGCAATCTCTTGTCTGGCGAGGATTGTGCCGCCGCCACGAAGGACGTGAAGGTCATCTTTCACCTCGCTGCGGGCCGAGGAGAGAAGTCATTCCCCGATGCGTTCATGAACTCAGTTGTTACGACTCGGAATCTTCTCGAAGCAAGCCTGCGTCACCAATGCCTGAAGCGGTTTGTCAACGTGAGTTCGTTCACTGTTTATGCCAATGCACAGAGACCTTGGCGGAGTTTGCTGGATGAGTCTTGCCCAGTTGAAACGCGCCCCGAGCTCCGGGGCGAAGCGTATTGCTACGCAAAAGTCAAACAAGACGAAATCGTCGTGGACTACGGCAAACGGTTCGGGATCCCGTACATAATCATCAGGCCCGGATACGTTTATGGCCCCGGCAAGCAGGCCATCACCGGCCGCGTGGGTATTGACACATTTGGCGTCTTTCTGCATTTGGGCGGTTCCAACACGATACCGTTCACGTATGTCGATAACTGCGCCGAGGCAGTTGCGCTGGCGGGAT
>QHYF01000088.1:0-28106 GCA_003224075.1 Acidobacteriota bacterium | reverse complement strand
GTTTAATGTCGTGGACGACGCTCTGCCTTCCAGCCGCCAGTTCTTGCGTCTCTACAAACGGAACGTGCGACAGTTCAAATCCCTCTATCTTCCCCATTTTGTCAGCTACGCGCTCTGTTCCCTGTGGGAGCGGTACGCGACCTGGTCCGCGGAACAGTTGCCCCCTGCTTTCAATCGCAGAAAGTGGTACACGTATTGGAAAAAAACGGGTTACAGCAACGAAAAATTAAAGACCCTAGTGGGCTGGACACCAAGGGTCCCGATGGCAGAAGGGCTCAAACGCTACTTCGAAGGCTGTCGGAACGGAAAACAACATGCTTAAGGTGGCCATCGTAGGCTGTGGCAAGATCGCAGATTCGCATGCCTCGCAAATCCGGCGGATCAAAGGATGCGAAATCGTTGGAGTTTGCGACAGAGAGCCGTTGATGGCGCGCCAGATCTACGAGAGATTCCCCATCAAGCAATACTTTGGTGATCTGAGAGAACTCTTGAGTGAAGCCCGGCCAGACGTCGTGCACGTCACAACGCCACCAGAGAGCCATTTCGATATTGCGAAGTTTTGTATCGAACAGGGATGCCACGTATACGTGGAAAAACCATTCACGGTTTGCGAGGACGAGGCCCAAGCACTGATCGCGATGGCAAATGAAAGAAATCTAAAGATCACCGCGGGACATGACGACCAGTTTGGACATGCAGCGCGGCGGATGCGGGCTCTTGTTCAGGGCGGCTTCTTGGGCGATGGGCCGGTACATATGGAGAGCGTTTACTGCTACGAGCTCGGTGGCTCTAGCTATTCTGGCGCGCTTCTCGGGGATAAGCGGCATTGGGTCCGCAGATTACCCGGAAAGCTGCTGCAAAACATTATTAGCCACGGGATTGCCCGGATTGCGGAGCACCTTACCACTGATTCGCCTCGCATAATTGCGCATGGGTTCATTAGTCCCTTTCTCAAGAGTACGGGTGAAAGCGAGATCATAGACGAACTCAGAGTGATCATATCTGAAGAGGAGCGCGCAACCGCCTATTTCACTTTTTCCTCGCAGATGCGCCCTTCGCTTCATCAGTTTTGCATGTTTGGCACGAAGAACGGACTTGTTCTTGATCACGATCAGGAGACACTCATCAAGCTCCGCGGAACCAGATTGAAGAGCTATGCCGAGCACTTCATTTCCCCGGCTGTGTTAGGACGGCAGCAGTTCTCGAACATTCTCACGAATCTGCGTACTTTTCTCAGGAAGGATTTTCACCTGAAATCGGGCATGAAATATCTCATTGAGGCTTTCTATCGCTCGATCGTGGAAGGAACGCCGGTGCCTATCCCGTACCGGGAAATCCTTCTGACTGCTAGAATTATGGACACCATCTTTGCGCAGCTCGATCAACAAGTGGCGCGGGGCCGGGCCGACCATGGCTTGCAAGCCACACTGACCAGATGAGATACGGATACTTGGCTCATCGACGTTGTTTCTGGCGTCAGGCGAAAACGCACTTGCGTGTCTTTTGAGACTGTCCGCGTAACCGGATTGGGCAAAATCAACTCCCTGAATGGTGAATGCAATGATAAATGTTTGCGGCAAGGACATTAAAATCGAGGGAAAATTAATCCGTATAGCGCATCTTGACGGAGACAAATATACTTTTCCAGATGATCCAGAGGCCCTCCTTACCGCCCTAAGAAGCTGCGGAACCCGGATCGACCTCTTCACATTCCTGCAGAAACTACCCGAGACCTCGCCGAAATACCGTTACCCAATGGAATGGGACAATCTGGCTGCCCTACCGGTGTCTACCTTCGACCACTGGTGGACGCACCAAATCCGTTCCTTTCCTCGCAATCGGGCTAGGCAGGCCGAGAAGAAGGGCGTAACGTTCCGGGAGGTGCCATTTGGTGAAGAACTCCTCAAAGGAATCTGTGAAATCTACAACGAATGCCCGATCCGCCTGGGAAAGCACTTTCCCCACTACGGAATGAGCATTGAGAGGGCACGCGAGTATGCGGGGACTTTTCTCGATCGTAGCATCTACATAGGGGCCTTTCTAGGTGACAGCATGATTGGTTTTATCAAGCTGGTAGTTAACGAAACAGGAACTTACGCATGCCTGGTACATATCCTCTCAATGGTGCGGCACAAAGATAAGGCTCCGACCAATGCGTTGATTGCGCAAGCGGTTCGATTCTGCGCTGAACGGAGGATCGCTTACCTTGTCTATGAGAACTTTTCCTATGGCAAGAAACAAGGAGACAGCTTAAGCCATTTTAAGGAAGTGAATGGTTTCCAGCGCGTCGATCTACCTCGCTACTTCGTTCCGTTAACTCCGGTCGGCAAAGCCGCCTTCCGCCTCGGCCTGCACCGGAGGCTCGTTGACCATCTTCCCGAATCTGTAGCCGCCAAGCTTCGCGAGTTCAGGAGAGCTTGGTACGGTCGTAAGATCCAGCAGACGACGGAGGCCTGAGAGAAAGGCCCATGCCTGGAATTGTCGGCATTATCACAAAAATGCCTCGTGCATGGGCCGAGCCGCAGCTAGGGCGGATGATTGATGTCCTTCGCCATGAATCCTTTTACGTAACGGGGACACGGATTGATGAGCACTCGGGCGCGTATGTTGGGTGGGTAGCGCTGCCGGGTTCCTTCTCGGAAGGAATGCCACTTTGCAACGAACGGGGCGATGTTGCCCTTGTCTTTTCCGGGGAAGAATACCCCGATCCGGGAACTTCTCGACGCCTGAAGGAACGGGGGCATGCGCTCGATTTGGAAGGCCCCTCATATCTTGTACATCTCTACGAGGAGGAGCCGAACTTCCCAAAGGGCCTGAACGGATTATTCCACAGCCTCTTGATCGACCGGACGCGTGGTACGGCGATGCTCTTTAACGACCGATACGGGATGCATCAGCTTTATTACCACGAGTCAAAGGAAGCCTTCTATTTCGCCGCTGAAGCCAAAGCCATTCTGGAAGTGTGTCCCGAAGTCCGAGTGGCAGACCCCAGGGGCTTAGGAGAGTTCGTTTCCTTCAGCTGTGTACTGGAAAATCGCACAATCTTTAAGGACATCCACATCCTTCCGCCGGCTTCGGCCTGGGTCTTTCAGAGTGGCTCAATTGAGCGAAAGGCGACCTACTTCCAACCACGAGAGTGGGAGGAGCAGGCCCCGCTGGAGCCGGAATCGTACTACCGGCGACTCCTGGAAGTCTTCTCGCGGAACCTCCCGCGCTATTTCAACGGTCATGAACGGGTTGGGATGACTCTAACCGGGGGCTTGGATACGCGCGTGGTCATGGCTTTGCACAAGCCGATTCCAGGCTCACTTCCTTGTTACACGTTTGGAGGAATGTTCCGCGAATGCCAAGACGTCCAAATTGCGCGGCGAGTGGCCAATGTTTGCCGGCAATCGCATGATGTAATCACGGTTGGAGATGAGTTCCTTTCTCGCTTCCCCCGCTACGCAGAACGCTGCGTACATCTCACAGAAGGCGGCATTGACGTATCTCGCTGCTCCGACCTTTACGTTAGCGAGAAAGCCCGAAACATCGCGCCTGTGAAGGTAGTTGGGACTTACGGAAGTGAGATCATCCGCCAAGCCGTAATGTTCAAACCGATGGCACCGTTGCCGGGGTTGTACCGCCCTGAATTTCTTTCTTATGTTAATCGAGCGGGAGACACTTATGCCGATGTGCGGCGTGAGCACCCGGTGACGTTTGCGGCTTTCCGGCAGTCTCCCTGGTACCATTGTGGTATCCTCGGCCTCGAGCGGAGTCAGCTCACGGTACGATCCCCATACCTCGACAACGACTTCGTCCAAACGGTCTATCGGGCACCGAAGTCCGATGACTTGAGTGGAGACGTGCGTCTGCGCCTGATCCGCGACGGCAATCCAGCTCTAGGGCAGATCCGAACCGACCGGGGCATCGGGGGGAACTCGGGCCGTCTCGCCGCAGGCGTGACACGATTTTTTCTTGATTTCCTGGGCAAAGCTGAATACGCGTACGATTACGGGATGCCGCAGTGGGTCGCTCGCGTTGATCATCTCTTCTCGCCGCTCCGCCTGGAACGCATCTTCCTCGGTAGACACAAGTTGTTACATTTCCGGGTTTGGTATCGCGACTTACTTTCTAACTATGTTCGGCAAATATTGCTCGACCCCTTGACGCTTTCTCGGCCCTACATCGAGAGGAAGGGTCTTGAAGCTGTCGTGCGCGGCCATTTCAAAGGAGACAAGAACCACACTACTGAGATCCACAAATTGCTGTCGTTAGAGCTTCTCCATCGTCTTTTCCTCGACCCAAGATGATTCAACTCGCCGGTACTATTGTCTTCATCATCGGGATCTTGGCGCTTTTCGCGCTTGATCGTGATAAACGGACACGAACGTCGAAAGCCCTCTGGGTTGCGGTAGTCTGGTTGTTTCTCGCGGGGTCGCGACCCGTATCTTTCTGGTTGCATATGAGGATGATAGGCACGTCAGCCGACGATCTCCTCGAGGGGAGTCCCCTCGACCGAGCCGTCATCACGGTGCTCATCGTGGTCGCCTTGATCGTCCTCTTCGCGAGAGGACGAAGAGTAGCAACACTGCTGCGAGCGAACGGACCCATCCTGCTGTTTCTATGTTATTGCGGCGTAAGCATCCTCTGGTCCGACTTCCCTGACGTGGCATTCAAGCGGTTCGTCAGGGCTGTGGGAGATCTTGCCATGGTCTTGGTGGTCTTGACTGATCTTCGCCCGTCCGTTGCGGCCGAGAGAGTCCTCGTACGCGCGGGTTTTGTTATTTTTCCCCTGTCCATCCTGTTTGAGATCGGGAGGGGGTATTCTGGGCTGGGGTATCACGCTGGTCTTACGACGGATAAGAACATGTTCGGGATGATCAGTTTGATCCTAGGACTCGCAGCTGTATGGCGTTTCCTCATGATACTTCGAGACGAGGAGCGCAAGTACCGTATCAGACGGCTGATCGCTCGAGGCGCCATCGCCACGATGGCAGTGTGGTGCATCTGGACGGCCAAGTCTGCCACGTCCATGGCATGCTTCCTTGTTGGAGGCGTCCTTATCGCTATTGCCAGACGGTGGGGGCCCGCAAGAAAACCAGCACTTCTACACGTTTTTGTCGCGTCTGTGGTTTTTCTGGCCCTGTACGCAGCAATACTGAATCCCGACGTGGGAATTGCTTCAGCGATGGGAAAGGATCCGACACTAACAGGTCGAACTGATGTTTGGCAGACCGTTATCAGTATGTCTCCCAGCCCCTTGTTCGGAGCTGGCTTCGAAAGTTTTTGGCTGGGTCCGAGACTCAAGAAGCTCTGGAGTATCTATGTGTGGCACCCGAACGAGGCTCATAACGGCTACATCGAGGTTTACTTGAACTTGGGGTGGATGGGACTAAGTCTGCTAGGCTTCGTCTTGATTACAGGCTACCGGAGGGTCGTTAGCCGGGTTCGCTTGTATCCGGACACAGGAAACCTCGCACTGGCCTACTTCGTCGTCGCCGTCGTGTACAGCCTGACGGAGGCAGGATTCCGCATGTTTAGTCTCGTGTGGATCGCATTCCTCTTGTCGATTTCTGCGGTTTTCAAACCCGAACGTCAGAACGCCAGGTCACGGCCTGCAACTACGGTGTCCAAGACTCTCCCAAAGCCTGGGCTCAGTTGTCGCAATGCCACCTCTTTGGTGGAGGACTATCCTGTCGGAAGGTAACAGCTTGAATGGAACAGAGAAAGTGCGAAATGTTCTCCGTGGGCTTCTGCAACGTTACGGAACCGAGAACATCAAGCGTCGCCTCTGGAATCACGAGTATCGGCGAGGCCGCTGGAACTGCCTCGACTCGATGGCCGACGATTGTGTGTACACGCACATCGAGAACCATGCCAAAAAGGGCAGTATTCTTGACCTCGGGTGCGGCCCCGGAGCCGTCGGAACCGAATTGAACGCCGCCGCATATCACTCATACAACGGAGTGGACATCTGCGATGTGGCAATCGAAAAGGCAAGGAGCAGAGCTGAAGAGAATGGTCGAACCGGTAAGAACGCTTATTTTCAGTCAGATATTCTAAGCTACGTACCGAAGCAATGCTATGACGTTATTTTCTTCGGAGACTCAATTTACTACTTCTCACGGCAACGAATTACAGAGATTCTGAATCGATACTCCAAGTACTTGAAGCGAGACGGCGTTTTCATCGTAAGGACCTGGACCATGAAAGACGAACATCAAACCATCGTCCACAACATCGAAAACGATTTCGATGTTGTGGAAAGGCACCCTTACGCTGAATCGCGAATCGTTGTGATTGTGTTCCGGCCAACAGGGAGTCGACGTGAAGGGGCAAAAAAAGGAGACCACTCGTGAACGTTGCCCCTGCGCTGCGGCATCAAGACCCCTCAGACAACAAAGTCCGGGGCCCTCGCGGATGGGCGGACCCTATCGTGCAGCCTGAGATTGAGGTTGGATTGCTTACGGGGGGTTTCGACAGGCCGTACGTTTTCGGCTTGGCAACGGCGCTTGAGTCAAAAGGAGTGTGTCTGGATGTAGTCGGGGGCGATGACGTGGACCGCCCTGAATTGCATGCCCCTCCTCGACTAAACTTTCTGAATCTGCGAGGGGATCAGCAGCCGCAAGCTAGTCTCAGAAAAAAGATAGTCAGGGTATTGATCTACTATGCGCGGCTTATCCGTTACGCTTCAGTCGCGAAGCCTAGGATTTTTCATATTTTATGGAACAACAAGTTCCACTTCTTCGATCGAACTCTGCTGATGCTGTATTATAAACTGCAAGGGAAAAAAATTGCCTTCACGGCACACAACGTCAATGCAGGCAGGAGAGACGCGAGCGACTCTCTCCTCAACCGACTTTCGTTGAAGATCCAATACCAGCTCGCGGATCATATCTTCGTTCATACAGAAAAAATGAAGAAGGAGCTTTCAACGGAGTTCGGTGTCTGCGAACAAGCGATTACCGTCATCCCTTTTGGGATCAACAACTCGGTTCCCGACACAAACCTCACTCCTGCCCAAGCGAGGCAGAAGTTTGGCATATTGGAGGATGAGAGGTTGATTCTGTTCTTCGGCAACATCGGACCGTACAAAGGTCTTGAATTCCTCGTTGCTGGATTTCAACAAGTCGTTGCAAGAAATCCGTGCTATCGGCTAATTATCGCTGGTAAGCCAAGGGGAGGAGCCGAGGAGTACTTGGACATGATCCAAGAATCGATTCGTCAGAGCCCTTACGGTGAACGAGTAATTCAGAAAATCGAGTACATTCCTGATGAGGAGACCGAGTTGTATTTTAAGGCTGCCGATGTATTGGTACTGCCTTACACACACGTATTTCAAAGCGGCGTGCTCTTCTTGGGATATAGTTTTGGCCTGCCAGTCATCGCAACGAACGTAGGATCTCTGGAGGAAGACATCATTGAGGGCAGGACCGGATTCCTTTGTAAGCCATGTGACCCGATTGATTTAGCCAAGACAATCGAGAGGTATTTTGAAAGTGATCTGTTCAAAGATCTACATGCTCGACGCCATGAGATACTGGATTTCGCGAACCAAAGGCATTCGTGGGAAATCGCGGGTCAAATGACTCGAAATGTGTATGCAGAATTGCTGGGGAAGCGACTGTCGGCGTCTTAGCGAAAGCTCGTTTTTATCAATCCTTGTCCCTGCGTTGAACGCGCAAGAATGGCCGGAATGCGCGGGCTGGAACAGTGACAAGCTCCAGCCTCGAGAATAGACTCGGGTTCGCCGTCATGCGAACCCTGACGGTTGAGGGTTACAGCTTTCTGACAGATGGGTTCCAACACCAATGATACTCCCAGGCGACACGCCACCGGGACTTCGAAGCTTAGTCGGAATCCACGGATTTGCATTCTGACAGCGAGGAACTTTACCAAAAGGCTTTTCCAGTGCGGCTTTTACGAAGCGCAGGATGTTCTTTGCGACATAGATAACGTCGACTTAATTGGCCTGGAACCGGGCCCTGGATTTAGGATTAAGGAGAGCTGGCAAAGAAGGCTGCTGTTTCGAGACATTTCGAGGAGATTAATCTTTGCCAACCCGGGTCTCCGCAAAGTTCAGCTCACGGGCGAGTATGACCTTTTCGTGGCCCACTGCCAAACTTGGTGGGATTTTCTTTATGTGAATGCCATCGACGGATGGCGGGAACGCTGCAAGACTTGTGTGTGCTGGATTGACGAGCTCTGGGCGTCTGCGATTCCCCGGTACAAGTATTGGCTTCACGCGCTCTTGCGCTTCGATCATGTATTCGTCGGCTATAGCGGGACTGTCACACCGTTGTCCAAAGCCATAAATCGGTCTTGCCACTGGCTCCCTGGTGCTGTTGACACCCTCCGATTCTCTCCGTACCCGAGCCCCCCGGCACGCGTCATAGACGTCTACAGTATCGGCAGAAGATGGGAGGGGATTCACCGTGCCCTGCTTGCCCAGGCTGCGAGCAGGGAGATGTTTTATGTTTATGACACCTTCCCAAGCATTTTCACTGAGGTCTACGATCATCGACAACACCGCGACTTCTATGCAAATCTGGCGAAGCGAAGCAAGTATTTCATGGTTGCACCCGGGAAAATGGATGCCCCTGAAGAAACCCAAGGTCAAGTTACAATCGGTTTCCGCTACTATGAAGGTGCAGCCGCAGGCGCAGTGATGATCGGACAACCACCAAATTGTCAGGAGTTTCAAGATATGTTTGGCTGGCGAGATGTGGTTATACAGGTCCAACCTGATGGGTCGGATGTCCAGGACGTTCTTGCTGGTCTCAATTTAGAGCCAGAACGCGTTTCCAAAATCAGTCGTCGAAATGGGGCGGAGGCCCTACTGCGGCACGATTGGGTTTATCGATGGAAGAAGATATTTCAGGTGGCTGGCATCGAGCCGTCACCACGGATGGTGGAACGCGAGCGCCGTTTGAGAGAATTGGCGGATCTGGCGCTCGACGGCATTTGAAGCTAAAACGTTGCGAAACCAAGGCCACGAAAAAAGCTAAATGCAGCACAAGAGTAAATGGGCCCGTCGTGACCAAGGAAGAGATACTCCAGGCCCTGGGCATCAAAGCAGAATGGAAGGCATTCCCTTTGTACCCGAAATGCCGGGCTTTTCTCGCAGGCGACATCACTTGTTAATCGAGCGCACTAGTGCTTGCTAGTTTTCGGCAGATTCCCGGATCGTGTTGAGTGGCTGCCACATTTCGTTTGGACACAGTTAGACGCATGATAGGATAACCATATGATAATTACCCGCACTCCGCTTCGCGTCTCATTCTTTGGCGGTGGCACCGATTATCCTCTATGGTACCGTGAGCACGGTGGCGCCGTACTGTCGACCACAATCAATAAGAGTTGCTACATTACTTGTCGACGTCTTCCACCTTTCTTTTCATACCATAGCCGCATATCGTATTCAAAAGTAGAAAACGTGGGTCGCAACGCTGCAATCGAACATCCTTCGGTTCGCGCATGTCTTCAGTTCCTGGAAATCAACGAGGGAGTCGAGGTCCATCACGTTGCCGACTTGCCCGCCCGCACCGGGCTGGGGACCAGTTCGGCTTTTACCGTCGGGCTTCTCCTCGGTTTGTACGCGCTCAAGGATCAAATGCGGGACAAGCACGCGCTGGCCGCCGATGCCATCCACGTGGAACAAGACTTGCTCCAGGAAGCCGTAGGCTCGCAAGATCAAGTCAGTGCGGCATATGGAGGATTTAACCGAATAAATTTTTCCACAGATGGCGGAATCGAGGTGAGGCGGATACTTACCGCAAAAAATAGGCTGGCGGAACTCGAAAAACACTTTGCCCTCTACTTCACAGGATTCTCCCGGACGGCTTCGGAGATTGCCACCGAGCAGTTAAAAATGACGCCTCATAAGAAGAAAGAGTTGGATATGATGCTTCAACTGGTTAACGAGGCTGAGGCGATTCTTGCGAACTCTAACCGCAACTTGGATGAATTTGGGCGACTGCTCCACGAGAGCTGGCAAATAAAGAGAACGTTGACACAAAAGATCTCGAACGCCAACATCGATGACATTTACGAAGCCGGGCTCAGCGCCGGAGCACTTGGCGGCAAGTTGCTCGGCGCTGGGGGAGGTGGCTTCATGCTCTTCTTCGTGCCAACCGACAGGCGGGAAGCATTGAGGATTAGGCTGAAAAAACTGTTATGCGTCCCCTTTGGCTTTTCTAATCGGGGTAGTCATGTCGCCGTATATGAGCCGGAAGAAGTGTATGACGAATCGCTCGTCAGTGAGCGCTGTGCGGCGTATGCCCAAGATAACTGATGTACGTTCGCTTTGTTGAAGTGTCGCAGATTTTGACCGAGAAGTAGGCACGCAGACTCGTTCGGCGATCTGCCTTAGACGCGTCGGGCCACGTCCGCGCCTCGACGCGGAATATGTCACCAGGGCAGGAGCACATTCCAATAAGTGATGGCCCTCATCATTCGAATTGACGTTGACCGGCCGTACGGAAGACGTCCACTACCGCGCCATTTCCTCAGCAGGCTGAGCTCGGATCTTTATTTTCCGAAGGTCTCTGGATTTGGATTTCTTGCCGAGCTGCGGACAATGCTGGATTGGCTCAACCAGGAGGGAGCACGTGCGCATGTCTTCTTTCGTCGGTGTACACTTCCCTCCAAGTCAACCATTGACATCCTGGACGCAGGCGGCCACGAAATCGGACTGCATTTGGAAAATTCTCGCTCACTTGAGACTTTCCTGAAGGAGAAACAGATCGTTGAGCGCCACGTCGCAAGGAGCGTGTTAGCTGTGTCCAAGCATGGTTCCGGTGGAGCAAAATATGGATTTCATCATTACTCCCCGTACGAACCAGAAAGATATGTTGAGTGGGCTAGGCACGCATCCATGCGGTTGTTCCTCGGTAATCTGCAAGACCCATCGATTGAACCCACGCATGTCGGCGACGGCCTGTTGGTCTTCCCTTCGGCGTTTTGGCTCGAGCCACCTTGGAGGGACACCACGAAGTTCACGGTGGACTGGCTGCTGGATCGCGCCAAATGCCGAGACATCGTTATGTTGGTGCACCCTGAAAACGTCCTAGCTGATCCCGGGTTGGTCGCCGATTTTAAGCGCGTAATTAGGAAGTTGGAATCGAGACTCTTTCAGTGACTGGCACCCCCCATCAGCGGGAAGCAGTCCTCATGATCGCTTACAGTTACTATGAGCAGGATCCGCGGGTTATTCGGGAGGCTGAAGCAGCTGTTGATGGAGGATTTGATGTGGACTTTTTGGCATTGCGGAAGGAGGGTTCCGCCCCGACGGAGGTAGTTCGTGGCGTACATGTATTCCGGCTGAATCAAGCCAAGTATCGCGGTGGGGGGCATTTCAGATACCTCATTGAGTATCTGAAGTTCTTTCTCAAGTGCTTAGGAGTGACCACTAAACTTTTCTTCAAGCGGAAGTACGTGGCCATCCATGTCAACAACATGCCGGATTTCCTGGTGTTCGCTACCATTATTCCCAGACTGTTCGGAGCGAAGGTCATTCTGGATATTCACGATCCGATGCCTAACACGTTCGCGTCGAAATTTAAGGGGGGCGAGGGCGGATTCTTTTATCGAGTGCTTCTCTGGCAGGAACGGCTAAGCGCAGCATATTGCAACCGGGTCATCACGGTGCATCATCCAGTCAAGGAAGGCATACTAATCAAACACGGCCTCGCTCCCGATTCAATCGTGGTAATCGCCAACTTTGCGGATGATGAACTCTTTTGCCTCCAAAAGTCTTTCAGTATCGAGGGCAAGATAAGACTTGTTTTCCATGGAACGATCCTCGAGCGTTCAGGACTCCGGATGTTGATGGATGGCTTGGCAAGGGTCCGTCACAAGGACCGGATCTCTTTGAGAATCATTGGGGAGGGAGACTTTAGTCAATCGCTAAAGCAGATGATCCAATCGTTGGGACTTGAGGGCATCGTTGATTTTGACAATCACAGCTACCCTGTGCATTCCATTCCCGAGCGGATCGCCGACTGTAATGTCGGGATTGTCCCTCTCGAGATTTCTTCTGTCACTAACTACGCTCTGCCTTTGAAGTTGGTCGAGTACATATCGCTGGGACTGCCAGTCATGACTGTCCGGAACGACGCGATCTCGTATTACCTCAGTGAGGAGGACTGCATTTTCTTTAAGTGGAACGATCCCTGCTCACTGAGTGCCGTTCTGGACCGCATCGCCGAGAACCCTGAGGCTCTGCTCCACTACCGGGAGCGCTCTGTAGCCCTGCGTGAGGGTTTTTCTTGGACCGGCGAGAAGAGAAAATATGTGGCGTTGCTCCGCCAACTCACAGGTGCTAGCCGAAACAATTAGTGCGCCCCAGGAATTGAGGATAGCGGCTCAGGAGAGTGTGTCGACGGCTTGGAAGGTGGCACTGTTGATACGTCCCGTGCCGGCAAGCTAAGGGAGACTCGCGATCGCTCGGAGGATGGAATTCTTCGAGTGCCTTGACTCGGTTGGCTCGCTTGGACGCTCGGCGAGTCACAGATTGCAATTACTCGCGCCCCCCGATCACGGCGCCTGCGGTGCTGTTGCTCTCTGACGTTTTGTCACGGGCTTCTGCGGCGCTGACCGCCGACCGCCGAAGACGAAATACCGGCTGCGAAACGGATCATAAACAGGAGGTCGATCAGCGAGAAATCACTGAACAACTGCCTGGAGACCCGTGGGTGGAGCAGGCGCGGATGCCGTGCCCGAGGCATAGCAGGTCGCCGCATTGAAACTTGTCATGTTTCCGCTGATGCTCGTGTAGCAATCTTGTGACGGAATCATGTAGGCATGGCCCCCCAATCCTGAGATATTGCCGCCAGCTACATCAGGTCCGATTGCGGGCCACGGCTTCGAAGCAGGCCACCAAGAGGGCTTCAACAAAAGGTAGAGCGATGGCGGAAGAATTTGACTCGCAGGGAGAGGATTTGCGTACTGACTGAGACCGGTTGGAACCTCCGAAGATATGAAGCGGTTAACCGCGCTCACAACATCGTAGTTTCCCCAGCGCATCAGCGTGGCTTTTACCTGCCCGTCTGGATTAACGCCAGCTTCGGAACCTGTTGTTGCGTTTTCTCCTGGGTACCCCAGGCGGAATATATTCGGGCTAAACCGACCACAGTTGGAGGTGGCGCTATTTGAGCATTCGTAATTGTTGGAGTTTCCGCTGGTCCCAAGCACGTTTCCGATGACATTGTAGTAGCGGCTGAACGCCAACAAGTCAATAGCCGCTTCTTGATTCATGTTTTGCTCAGTGGCCGTAAGACGATTGCGAAAGATCGTCCAGAAGAGCGCGTTTCCGTGGTATGTGTCTGGTCGAATCTGCGGTCCGATGTTGCCTTCGAGTAAAATGAACATCCCTCCCACGTCATGCCCGGTAAAAATTCCTGTGCAGCCCGTCGATGGCGTACAAATCCCTGGGTCATAATTGTAGGCATATACGTCGCCGGCGTATCCTCCCGCCGTGAGGATGGGAGACTCGACATTTTTCAGAATGTTGTTCTGAACTAGGGTGGCCGATGATGCGATGTTCGTTATTCCATAACTCGTAGTTGAACCAAATCCTCCACCTGCCATTACATCCAGGAAGCTGTTCTGAATAGTTATGTTCCTGCTCAAATGAATCAGAAACCCCTGCCGCGATCCGTTTCCAACATGCAAGGCAACTCCTGAAAACCAACAGTCGGATGCTTCATGGCTGAGAAGCCCAGCCCACACTCCTAAACCGGTCGTAGCTGTGAGATTCTCCACTCCGGCCATGCGCGTATCACCGCCCCACCAGTAGGCCACGGGATTCTTGCTACTCAGCCAAAAGTCGGCGTAGATGCCAGGAGAAACCGTAACGGCTGACCCATTGATTGCGACAACTTTCACGTTTTGCCGCATCGCCGTGTCGTGGTAGGAAAGCCCCTCACCCTCACGCGAACATCCAGCGCTTGACAGGGAACATACGAATGGCCCAGTACTCGCTACGGCCTGGTCATCAGTCTGGACTAGTTGCAGCATATCTCCGACGTTCAACCCGGCTGGAGCCGAGCTTAGGTTCAATATGGTTGCTCCCTTTGTATAGACCCCAGTCAAGCCATTTGTACCGACCCAGCTTCTTAACTGAGTGCAGCCGGTATAAGTACTCGGTGGCCCAGGAGAGCCAGAGCAATTAAGCGAACCACCCGGTCCTGGTGGTGAACCATTGTCGGCTGATCCGTTGTAGTTTCCTGAGAAACCTATCAAATAGCTGCCCCAGTAATAGGATGAACTTCCAGTAAAAGTAAGGGTCGTCAGATTCGCCCCTGCGCCGCGAAGCGTAACATTACTAGGAACAGTCAATCCACTGTTTAATCCATAATTTCCAGAGTTCAAAAAGACTACCTGACCACTTGGACAGGAGTTGAGTGCCGACTGGATCTGCGCCGTTGTCGCGCCAGGATTCAAAGTGCTACAGATGGTCGTTCGATTGGGAATGCCGCCAGTGACGCCTGCTCCTGACCAGTCGATAGCACGCTTGGGGTCAAGGATTCCAGACCAACTTTGCGCGTGGGAGTAGGGGGAGAGGCAAAGCAGGATGAGGGAAAACAAAAGCAACCGATTGCGTTTCATCAACGAGCTCCTCAACATTCTCTTGAATACTGCAAAAGCACGCTTGCCCGGGCGGGTTGGGAAACTCGCAACAATCAAAAAATCGATGAGACCGTTCGTTCTAGAGGTCATTGTCGAAAACAGCAGACCCACGCTATCTTTGGCACAGGCTCCTTGCCAACGCGATCGGCCTCGTCCTCCCCTAAGATAGCCCTCCACCTGAGGCGAAATCTACTGGCAAGTCGAACAGACGAGGGGCAATAAGGAACCTGTACTTGGGGAGGGTCTGCGAACCCAGTCTAATGCTGCCCCGGGGTATGGCAAGAGCGGATTTTGCCTTTTTGGAAAGAGAACCATCACAAAAAAACCGACGTGAACCCGTCAATTTGACGAATGGCAGATCCAGGCGATTCTTTCAATGCGATGCGCTTGAATTATCGTTGTCCGGTCGATTCGATTACAATTGGGGTGTAACCCTGCGTGACCGATTGGCAGAGTTCAATGGGTATTGGAGATTGCATCCTTCTTGGCATCCTTATCTGGGTTGTTTTGATCAATGTGCGCAATTCCGCGTGAAAAAAGAATGAAAAAGACTGCAGTAGTGACTGGCGCAGAAGGATTCATCGGATCTCATCTGATTAGATTTTTGCAGTTGAAGAGTTGGAACGTGGTCGGCACCTACTACCTGCCGGGCCCTGAATCACTGCCGGAACTCCCCAACTTGTGCTTCGCTCGATGCGATCTCCGCAACGGTCATCGAATCGCGCAGATTCTGGCGGAGCACCAGCCGACACACGTCTTTCACATGGCTGCACAGAGCCTGCCAACCTTGTCGTGGGAGGATCCAGTAGGCACCTTCGAGTCGAACATCATGGGCTCGCTACACCTGTTCGAAGCGATGCGCCACATGAGGCGCCCGCCAGTAGTCGTTTCGGCATGTTCCAGCGCCGAATACGGACACGTGCCTGCGTCCGCCATTCCCGTTAGCGAAGAGCAGCCGCTTCGGCCTTTGCATCCGTACGGAATCAGCAAAGTTTGTCTAGATCTGTTGGCGCGTCAGTATTTCCTCGATTATAAGATTCCGACGGTCAATCTGCGACTATTCAACACCACAGGACCGGGAAAGACCAACGATGCGCCATCGGACTTCGTCCGGCAGCTGATCAGAATCAAGAAGGGTTTACAGCCGCCAGTAATTGAAGTTGGTAACCTGCAGCCACACCGGGCATTCCTCGATGTGAACGACACAGTTCGTGGATTCTACTTCGCCGCTCTCAAGGGAAGGCGCGGCGAAGCCTATAATCTGTGCGCAACCAAGACTCATCAGATTGGCGAGCTATTGAGTAGTGCGATGCGACTGTCTGGGGTGAAGGCAGAGGTCCGAAGGGTTTCTCGTTTGTTGCGACCCTCCGACGAGAAGATTATTTTCGGGAATACAGAGAAGTTACGCAGAGACACAGGCTGGAAACCCATGTTCTCCATTGATCAGACCTTGGCGTCCATGCTGGAATATTGGGATCGAGTGCCGTGCTCCGCCGGCAACAGGGGCGAGAACAATCAAAAATCGCGCTGGCCTGGCCTCGCGCTGCCAGGGCAGAAGGTACACTGAGGGAATCCGGGAAGAAATATGTGCGGAACATGCACACTTGCTCTTGCGGTTCAGGATGAGCGATTCTTGCTTCTAAGAGCCGCTCAAAGTGCTTGAACCTCCGATTGTTCATCCTTATTTCTGTACAGTGGTAAATCACATATGGCCCTAATTGGCGGCGATACCAAGGCTGTTCTGCTCGTTGGGGGCAAGGGAACGCGCCTGAAGTCCGTAATCTCGTCCACGCCAAAACCCATGGCGGCCGTCGGCGACAGGCCCTTTCTTGAATTGCTTGTGCGACAACTGAGCTACCAGGGCATCCGGCATTTAGTGATGTGCACGGGCTATCTTTCGCACGAAATCGAGAGTGAATTGGGCGATGGCCATACCCGGGATGTTGCGATTGAGTATTCAAAGGAACCGCATCCCCTTGGCACTGCGGGCGCGGTGAAGTTCGCAGAGCCTCTCCTTCGTGGAGTTTCTGACTTTCTGGTGATGAACGGCGATTCGTTTATGGAAATCGACTTCCCGCTGCTGATCCGCTTTCATCGTGAATCTGGCGGCCTAGCAACCATGGCCGTGCTTCGAATGCAAAATGAGAAGCGTTACGGAACTGTTCAAATGGACGCCGGAGGACGCGTGAACGGCTTTGCGGAGAAAAGCGGCGGTGAGCCTAGCGGGCTCGTGAACGCGGGAGTTTATGTGTTCAATCGAGAGATATTCGAGCATATTCCGGAAGGACCAGCGAGTTTGGAGAAGGACATCTTTCCACAGTTGTTGGCTCGCGGAGTCTACGCATCAGAGCAGCGAGGAGTATTCATCGACATAGGCACGCCGGAAGATTACGCCCGGGCACAACGGCTTTGTGCCCGCCTTTATGAGGCGGCCTCCCGCAAGCACGGGCCCCACACTTCGGGTTGAGGCGTACTATTCCTTCGGGATTGGTCGTCCGTATCTGTTTAGCTACAGTGGCACCGCCCTAAAGCTGTTCCCAGACTCAGAAGAGAAGGAACATAAGGCGATGCTTGCAGCGAAGTTATTTTTAAGTCTTGGCTATCGAAATCTTCTCTAATGTGAAAAGAGCCCTGACGCGGAGGGTGGATGAAACAAGCAAGTGATTTTGAGCCCCGTGTGATCAAGCTAATGGAAGCCTCGATTGCTACGAAACAGGATCTGCTGCACAGCTCTGCCCTGGTGTCGGTTGTAGCAAAAGTCAGCGAAGTCCTGATCAGGGCCCTGCAACAAGGAAACAAAGCTCTTCTGTTCGGAAACGGCGGCAGTGCCGCCGATGCCCAGCACATTGCTGCGGAATTTGTGGGGCGCTTCGCATTCGAACGGCCCGCTTTACCCGCATTGGCCTTATCCGTGAATACTTCGTGCGTTACTGCCATTGGAAACGACTACGGCTTTGACCAAGTTTTCAGTCGTCAGATCGAAGCAATAGGGCGCCCAGGAGACGTCGCCGTCGGTATCACGACAAGTGGCAACTCACCAAACGTACTTCGCGCCGTGACGGCAGCCAGGAAAGTCGGCCTGCACACAGTCGGGTTGACCGGGCGTGGCGGCGGGAAGCTCAAGGAGTGCGTGGATCATTGCATCTGCGTACCGTCGGATGAGACTCCGCGCATTCAGGAATGTCATACTCTGGTTGGCCACATTATTTCGGAACTCGTGGAGCATGAATTATTCCATGAACAGGGGCGCGTTTCTGGATCGTGACGGAGTCATAAACCGAAAACTTCCAGAAGGTCAATACGTAACTCGCTGGGAAGAGATGCAGTTCCTTCCGGGAGTGGCTAGAGCAATCGCCTCTCTCAAGAGAGCTGGGTTTCGCGTGATCGTGGTGAGCAATCAGAGATGTGTGGCAAAAGGGCTCCTGAGTCTGCGCGATCTAGATCTGATCCATCAGCGTATGCTCGCCGAGCTGGCAGCGGCCGAGGCAGTCATCGACGAAGTTTATTGCTGCCCGCATGAAAAGCATCCTCCTTGCGGTTGCCGTAAGCCTGAGCCGGGCATGCTTCTGTCAGCGGCGCAAGCCCACGAAATTGATCTAGCTGCTTCCTGGATGATAGGGGATTCCGACAGCGATGTGGAGGCGGGCAAAAATGCGGGATGCAAGACGGCTAGAATTTTGGACTCCGGCGAGGTCGCGAGTGGGACCGCGGATTTGTTTGCAGGATCCCTGTTTGAGGCCGTCCAAGAGATACTTAGGGCAGAATCGTAACCGAGGCCCGCAGAGCCATGCAAGAAACGGGTTCGCGTATGGTAGTAAGAGTTTTCCCTCAGTTCCTCCGTTCCGAGGCCCCGATCGTAGACACGTCGTCTGACGACCCATGTATCCTGCAATAACCACTTTGTTTTCAGCAGCTAAGCGGTGGCTCAAGGGGGCTAGTTTCCTTCTTCTCGTTTAGGAGTGTGGCAGACTGATTGCCGGCCTTCCTCTGGACGTGCTTGCCGCGTCAATGGCGGTAGCCCCTCCGCAGGGTGGTGCAAGCGTTCCACCGCGTCCGGACAGAAGGTGATTTGAAGTACGACCGGGTAGCCCTGCCGAGCGGGACAAACCGCATCAGCGGCGAAGGCCAGACGACCTAGTCCTCCGGCCTTCGCGATTGACCAGCAAAGATCCAGCCGCGATCCTAGGTCTCCTCAAGAGCTAGATCGCAGATCGGACCGTCGATTCTCTGTATTTCCGAATTGAAAATGTTTCTGCTTACTGGAGAGATTCTCGAAAGAGTACTAAAGGATGTCAACAATTGGAATCGCGCTCCGCTGCGCGAAATCTAGATCAAATCTGCTGCAAATGGGAGTAGTAAGAGCATGAGAATACTGTTGACGGGCCACAAAGGGTACATAGGAGCGGTGGCAGCGCCCATGTTTCGCTCTGCCGGCCACGAAGTAGTTGGCTTCGACACCGACTTATTCGCGGGCTCCGATTTCGGGAAATCGGCCCCGGAGCTGCCCGAAGTCCGCAAAGATATACGGAATCTGAAGAAGGCTGATCTGCACGGATTCGACGCCGTGGTGCACTTGGCGGCCTTGTCCAACGACCCGTTAAGCAATCTCGATCCTGGCCTCACCTACGAGATCAACCACAAGGCGTCCGTGCAACTGGCGGAACTAGCGAAACAGGCGGGCGTAAAGCGCTTCGTCTTCTCCTCGTCTTGCAGCACCTATGGTTCTGCAGGCGATACATTCCTTGATGAGTCGGCTGCGCTCAACCCTGTCACCCCTTACGGCGAATCCAAGGTTCTCGTCGAGCGCGACGTCGCGGTGCTAGCTGACGAACACTTCAGTCCGACCTATATGAGAAATGCCACTGCCTACGGAGCCTCTCCGCGTCTGCGCCTGGACCTAGTGCTGAACGATTTTGTTGCGTCGGCTCACACCACTGGCCGTATTCATATCAAGAGTGACGGTACGCCCTGGCGCCCGATCGTGCACATTCGCGACATTATCGCGTCCATGCTGTGCGTACTCGAGGCCCCGAAGAGCGCGATCCACAATGCGACTTTCAACGTGGGACAGACGAGCGAAAACTACCGCGTTAGCGAGCTTGCGGCCATAGTCGAGGAAACCGTACCTGGCTGCCACATCGAGTATGCTCCTGGCGGGGGGCCGGACAAACGCTGCTACCGGGTCAATTGCGATAAGATTCGGCGCGTTTTGCCGGGCTTCCAACCGCAGTGGACTGCCCGCAAAGGTGCGCAAGAACTCTATGACGCCTATCGCGCCGCTGGGCTCACCGCCGAAGACCTGCAGGGTGGTCGCTACTTTCGAATCAACAGCATCCAGCGTTTGCAAAAAGCCGGGCAGTTGGATGCTTCCTTGCACTGGACTGCCGCTTCGCCTGCGGACAAAATTGCCTTGGCGCACGAACTAACCTGAAACTCCAGCGAGAGATTGAAAAGGAGAGCGAGTTCCATGATCTTCACAGAGACAAAGCTATCGGGCGCGTTCGTGATTGACGTGGAGCGCCGGGAGGATGCGCGCGGGTTCTTCGCTCGGGTCTTTTGTCAGCATGAGTTTGAGGCGCACGGCTTGAAGCCCATCATTGCTCAGGCTAATGTCGCATATAACCGCAAAAAGGGGACCATACGCGGCATGCATTTCCAATTTCCTCCGGCCGCTGAAACGAAACTCGTACGTTGTACCCGTGGGGCGATCCTCGACATCATCGTCGACTTGCGACCGGAGAGCCTGACTTATCTGGACCACATCGCGGTCGAATTAACGGGAGAAAGCTGCCGCGCTCTTTACGTGCCTGAACGGTTCGCTCACGGTTACCAGGTGCTCCGAGATGACACGGAAACGAGTTATCAGGTCGGTGAGTTCTATACGCCCGGCTGCGAGGGTGGTCTGCACTTTAACGACCCTCGATTGGCGCTGAGGTGGCCCCTGCCTGCCAGCGTGATTTCGGACAAGGACCAAGCCTGGAAACAGCTGGATGAACAGGAAGAAGAGTTCAAGCGGAGGATGAGTGCCCGGCCCGTCGAAATCGCCAAGTAGATCAAGATTCCGTCGAGGAATTTCAAATGATTATCGTTGATAACGCTCTGCAAGCACGCGAAAAGGAGGGGCGCCCTATCCGGGTCGCGCTCATTGGCGCGGGCTTCATGTCCCAAGGGTTGGCAAATCACATCGTCCACACCAAGCCGGGAATGCGGCTAGTCGGTGTTTTCAATCGGCGCGTGCAGCGCGCTTTTGATCTTTGTCAATACGCCGCCGTTCCCGACGTGGTCGAGCCGACGACACAAACAGAAGTTGATCTCGCCATCCGGGAGGGTAAGGTCGTGGTCACCGACGACGCTTACCTGCTGGCACGATCCACAGAGGTGGATGTTCTCGTGGATGTGACTGGTTCAGTGGAATTTGGGGCACGGCTGGCTTTTGAGGCCTTTCGACACAAGAAGGACGTCGTGATGTTGAACGCAGAAATCGACGCCACTATCGGGCCCATCTTGCAAATCTATGCAGAAAAGAATGGCGTGATTTTGTCTGCCTGCGACGGGGACGAACCAGGAGTTCAGATCAATCTGTACCGCTGGGTGAAGGGACTGGGATTGACGCCCCGGGTGATTGGCAACATCAAGGGTCTTCAGGATCCGTACCGCAATCCAACCACGCAAAAGGGTTTCGCGGAAAAATGGGCACAGAACCCGACTATGGTAACCAGCTTTGCGGACGGCTCCAAGATAAGCTTTGAGCAAGCCATCGTCGCCTCGAGAGGCCTCGAATACAAAGACGACGTCATGAAAATTGGCAAGATCTATGATGTCGAAGAGATCCGCAAGCTGGGCGGCATTGTGGATTACGTCGTGGGCACGCCTCTGACCAAGGTATATGTTCTCGCCGAACATCCAGATCCCAAGCAACAACACTATCTCAATCTGTACAAGATGGGTGAGGGGCCGTTGTACTCGTTCTTTGTCCCATACCACTTGGTGCACTTTGAAGTGCCCACGGCCATCGCACGCGTGGCACTGTTCCGGGACTCCGTAGCGAAACCTCTCGGTGGCCCGGTGGTCGAGGTCTGTGCTGTCGCAAAACGCGATTTGAAAAGCGGCGAAGTTCTCGACGATTACGGAATGTATATGACCTACGGCGAAGCGGTAAATGCGGATGAGATGTGCCGAAATCATTACCTTCCGGAAGGCCTGGTCGAAGGATGCATGCTGACGCGCGACATACCAAAGGACTCTGTCATTACTTACGATGACGTCACTCTTCCTCCGAACAGGCTGGCCGACCAACTACGGGCCGAGCAATACCGTCACTTCCGCAGGGAAACCTGGCTGGAAGAACTCGTGGGTTTGCACGCCTGAAATTCATGCGCAGGGTTGAGGACACCATATGAAAGTAGTTCTATTCTGCGGCGGGATGGGATTACGAATCCGAAATCAAGAGGATATTCCCAAGCCAATGGTCCACATCGGCTCCCGGCCTATCCTTTGGCATGTCATGAAGTACTATGCCCACTTCGGACACAAAGATTTTGTTTTGTGTTTGGGACACCGAGCCGAAGCCGTCAAAAACTATTTTCTCAATTACAACGAGTGCGCGTCCAACGACTTTGTTCTGTCAGGCGGCGGCAAGAAGCTCGAATTACTCAACAGCGATATCCATGATTGGCGAATCACTTTCGCCGATACGGGGATCCACTCCAATATCGGTCAACGCCTGAAGGCAGTTGAGAAGTATCTGGAAGGCGAAGATGAATTCCTCGCTAACTATAGCGATGGACTTACGGACCTGCCGCTTCTTCAGCAATTAAATCACTTTCATGAGCACGGGAAAGTCGCCAGCTTTCTCTGCGTGCGTCCGAACCTGAGCTATCACTTGGTTTCATTGCAGCAGGGCAACGGCAACCTGGTCTCCGAGATTCACGCAATCAATAATGGCAGTGTGCGGATCAACGGCGGATTCTTTATTTTCAAGAAGAAGATATTCGAGTACATCCACGAAAAAGAAGAACTCGTGATCGAGCCGTTCCATAGACTGGTTGAGGCGGGACAGTTGATTGGCTATCCATATGATGGATTCTGGGCGAGCATGGATACTTTCAAAGATAAGCAACAGCTGGAAGGCCTGTGCACCGGTGGCGTTGCGCCGTGGGAAGTGTGGAAGACCAATGGCAATGGAGGAGCGCGGTAGGCCCCTGTAATTTCGCACACGTTCACATGCTGGCTCTTAATTTCTCCCACGACAGCAACGCACCCCTGAAAATCTTGTGTCTCGGGTCGCATTCGGATGATATCGAGATTGGCTGCGGCGGAAGCGTTCTGCGATTGCTTTCAAGCTACGCCAATTTGGAATTTGTTTGGGTTGTCTTCAGTTCCAGTAAGGAGCGCGAAAGGGAAGCCCGCACTAGCGCAGAGCTATTTCTCAAAGGCGCGAAGCAAAAAGAGATCATCGTGAAGGATTTCCGCGATGGCTTCTTTCCGTTCCACGGTTCGGAAATCAAGAATTTCTTTGAAGGATTGAAGAGGGTGTCCCCAGACCTCATCTTTACGCACAACCAAAAGGACGCGCATCAAGACCACCGCTTGATAGCGGAGCTGACCTGGAATACTTTCCGGAATCATCTGATCCTTGAATACGAGATTCCTAAGTATGATGGTGACCTGGGACAGCCAAACTTCTTCCTGTCGCTTGAACAGGACACGTATCGGAAAAAGATTCGCTACATAACGGAAGCCTTCGAGACGCAGCGCTCTAAGCGCTGGTTTGAACCAGAGACATTTCTGGCACTTATGCGTTTGCGAGGAATGGAATGCGTTTCCCCCAGTGGTTACGCTGAGGCTTTCTACTGTCGCAAGCTTGTGCTGTAAATTGAAGAGGACGCTACATCAACTCACCGTGAGAATGTGCAAAGAATCCTGCCATGCGGCGATTTTTATGCCGGGACCGTGACTTCGCTATGAAAGATCTGAAGGAAAGGGCGATCCGGGGCGGTTTGGCGAGAGTTTTTGCCCAGGTTGTATTTTTCGTCCTCCGCATCGGAGCCCTGATAGTTTTGGCGAGGTTACTCGACCCCAAAGACTTCGGACTGGTCGGCATGGTCACGGCCTTCACTGGTGTGTTGAATTTGTTCCGTGATTTTGGACTTTCGACGGCTACGGTTCAGCGTGTATCAGTAACCGACGAGCAACTCTCTACGCTGTTTTGGATAAATGTGTTGGCCGGCGTGATTCTAGGCCTTTCGCTGTCAGGTGCGGCTCCGATTATCTCTAATTTTTATCACGAGCCGCGCCTCTTCTGGGTCACAATTGTCTTGGCCGCTGGATTCCTGTTCAATGCCGCGGGGGTGCAACACTCCGCGCTTCTCCAACGGCAAATGCGCTTCACGGCCCTAGCGATGATACAAATTATTTCCCTGGTTGTGAGTACCGTTCTTGGAATCGGCATAGCTGCTGGGGGGTTCGGGTATTGGGCTCTCGTAGTAATGTCGGTCACACTCCCGCTTGTTTCCACTATCGGCTTTTGGCTTACAACAAGGTGGATTCCCAGGATGCCCCGCCAGCAAGTTGGGGTTTTTCCACTAATGCGCTTTGGCGGTGCGGTGACATTGAACAGCCTCATCGTTTACTTTGCCTACAATCTTGACAAGATTCTTTTGGGCCGGTTCTGGGGAGCGGAAGCGCTTGGCATTTATGGCAGGTCATATCAGATCATAAATCTACCAACAGAGAATCTAAATTCCGCAGTAGGTGAAGTCGCGTTCGCGGCGCTGTCGCGAGTCCAGGACGATCCCGGCCGCCTGCGAAGTTACTTCCTGAAGGGCTATTCATTGGTCTTGGCGCTTACCGTTCCCATCACCCTTGCCGTCGCCCTTTTTCCTCATGACCTCGTTGCGGTAATCCTTGGAGCAAAGTGGAGTGACGCGGCCCCAATTCTTCGATTGCTGGCGCCAACGATTCTCATCTTCGCCCTCATTAACCCTCTCGGATGGCTGCTTTTCGCGACTGTCAGGATAGGACGGAGCTTGAAGATAGCTTTGGTTCTCGCGCCGCTGGTTACACTGGGGTACGCCTTGGGATTGAGCCACGGCCCCAAAGGTGTTGCATTCGCCTTTTCCGCAGTGATGATTTTGTGGGCCGTACCGCATATCGCCTGGGGCGTGCATGGAACAGTGGTTTCTTTACGGGACATACGGACGGCTGTGACCCGACCACTACTCTCGGGCGTTGTGGCAGCCGTGCTTGCCTATGGAATGCAATTCTATTACGGCCCATCGCTGTCCCCTCTTCTTAGACTTACGCTAGGGGGAACTGTTCTTCTTGCTGCCTATGTTGGGATGCTCCTCTACGTCATGGGGCAAAAGGCATTCTACGTTGACCTTATCCGCGGGCTCAGGAGGCGCCCTGCGGTCGAGTCGACAACAATGATTCCGGCTTAGCAAAGACCGAACGTGGAATCGCGATGGGTGTGCTCACCATCTCGCGTCGCGCGAGCATGAAGCTTATTTTGATGCAGAAGTTGATCGGGCCTGTGGCCGCAATGCGTGGTGAGATTTGGCTCAGAGAGAAGTGGAGCGAAGGTGGCTAGCCGGGGTTGCTGAGGGCACATCACTCGATAACGATGAAGATCAAAGGAGTGAGGCATGCGGCTGAGAGACAAGAAAAAAGCAGCCGTTGCCGTGAAGTCAGTGGCCGCGTGCAAATTTGCATGCGTCCTTCCCTGTCCATGACTCTCAAATACTTAATCAAAGGCGGGTACCCCGTGCAACAAGCGACTCAGAAGTATTACAAAAGAGACTTTTGGATTAAGGAGAACCTAAACTACGCACAGCCGCATTTTCGACTTGAAAAGTCCGCACGAATTGTGAACAAGATCGCTCGAGGAAGAGAGCTCGATCTCCTAGATGTTGGTTGCGGCCCGGCGACTTTGATGCACCTCCTTCCTAAGAATGTCCATTACTACGGGATCGATCTAGCAATTCATAACCCGGCGCCTAACCTTGTTCAAATGGACTTCCTGGAAACCCCGATCAAATTTGGTGACAAACAATTTGATATCGTTCTAGCTCAAGGCGTTTTTGAGTACATTGGGAGTCACCAGTCTAAAAAATTCTCCGAGATCCGGCGGCTTCTAAAATCAGATGGGAAATTTATTTTGTCGTACGTCAACTTTGGTCACCGCAAAAGAGACATCTATAAGGTATATAACAACGTCCAATCGCTCGGCGATTTTCGAAGGAGCTTGGAGCGCACCTTTCATATAGACAAAATCTTCCCGACTTCTCACCACTGGCGCCATGAGGAGCCCAGGCGAGGGTTTATGAAAACTATCCATATGCACATGAATATGAATGTCCCCTTCCTAAGTCCGCTGTTCGCCATAGAATACTTCTTCATCTGCTCTTGACACCATCCAGAGGCAGTTGGACGCTAGAGGAGTCGACGATCGTCGTAGATGGTAGGAAAATCGCCCGTGGAGAAAGTTCACGACATTTTGGATTGACGTCTTCTGACATCGCGGTGTGAAACAGTTCTGCTAAGTGAATCGTCTCTTGCTTGGCATGATTCCGCGAAGACCTTCACGCGACTGACCCTGGTGAGTGTTCGGAGTATTTCGGGCTGTGGTGGCACGCGAAGGCAACGCAAGCGCAAGTATTTCTGTTTGCAGGATCCCTTAGAACCACAGCAAATGAGCACTGATCCGACACCACGAAAAATCGCTCTCTTTGGGGCTTTTGGCATAGGAAACTTGGGCAATGAATGCACGCTACAAGCAATGATTTATAACATTCGAAGACGCCTTCCTGATGCGGAAATCAGTTGCATTTGTTCCGGTCCTGAAGAAATTGAATCGAGGTATGGCATCTCTGCTGTTCCGATCAGAGAAACGCCGTTCAGAGTGCAGCCGCTGAAGAACAGTGGGGCGATTAGGTTACTAAGAAGGATCTTTATTGGAATTCCCACAGAGCTCTATCGATGGTACAAAGCGGTAAAAATGTTGAAGGGCTCCGACATGCTAGTTATGACGGGAACAGGCATGTTAGGAGATTTTGGCATTCTTCCCTTCGGCTTGCACTATGACATACTCAGATGGGCAATCGTTGCAAGACTATGCCGCTGCAAACTGCTCTTCGTGAGCGTCGGAGTAGGCCCGATACGCAACCTATTGAGTAGGTGCTTCGTTAAGGCTGCTCTATCATTTGCAGACTACCGCTCCTACCGCGACACCTTCTCTAAACATTATCTGGAAACTGTTGGCTTCGCGACGAATGGTGACACTGTCTACCCCGATTTGGCGTTCAGCCTGCCACAAGCGATTATGCCTGACAACCACGTTCGTGACAGTCAGGAGACTGTGGTCGGCGTTGGAATCATGACGTATTACAACAAACCTCATACTTCAGCGAGCGACGAAACCGCCTATAGTGATTACATCGGTAAAGTAGCCGCCTTTGTGATGTGGTTGCTCGAACATCAGCATACCGTGCGACTGATCATCGGCGACGCCGTCTATGACAAGCGCGTAAGGCAGGATCTGAGAAGGCTATTGGAAAAGAACGAATTTAAGTATGAGGACAGAAAAATTATCGATGAGCCCGCCTCTTCCTCCGACGAGGTGTTGTCACAACTAGCCGCGACCGACGTCGTGGTTGCGAGTCGGTTCCACAATGTCCTGTTGGCGCTGATGCTCACCAAGCTTGTGGTGGCGATTTCGTACCATGAAAAAGTAGATGCGTTGATGACCGGAGTGGGATTGAAGGAGTTCAGCCAGGATATCGAGCACATTGATGTAGACGAATTGATTCGACAATTCATGGCGCTCGAGAAAAATGCGGGGACTCTCAAGCCCCAGCTAGAACGAAGAACGGAAGCCTATCGCAAGGCATTAGATGAGCAGTACGATCACATCTTCACGAGTATCTGATTTGCTCGACCGCTGTTGAACATTCAGATTCCTATTTCCAGTATCGTCCTCAATCCGTAAAATTGGCAGCAAGAGCCCAGCAACGAATGAACAAGCGTTTCGCTCAATGCTTGCGCTGCCAAGTGCGGTCAGCTCGATCTGCAATGAAAGAGCAGATTTCCACCGGCTAGTAGAAACCTGGTGCGACTGAGTTGTGGTCTAGGAGACCATGAATGAATAAGCTGCGTCTCGAAGGCCGTTTTGCACATCTCAAGCCTGCGCGCCTTTTGCTGTTCGTCATTGCCGTGCTTGCTGGCTGGCTGTATCCGGCTAGTTTGGTGGCCGCAGCCACCATCAACTACGTGCAGGGCAATTCTGCCGTCCCGCAAACGCCGCAGACCACCGTGAATGTCACCTTCACGGCCGCGCAGGCCGCTGGCGACCTCAACGTCGTCGTCGTCGGGTGGAACGACACTACGGCCACGGTCAGTTCCGTCGCCGACAAGAGCGGCAACACCTACACGCTGGCCGTCGGACCCACGGCCTTCACCGGCGTCCTTTCGCAGTCCATCTACTACGCCAAGAA
>QHYF01000217.1 GCA_003224075.1 Acidobacteriota bacterium | reverse complement strand
GGAGAGCAGTCCGGACACATCATTTTTCTCGACGACAGCCCTGCCGGCGATGGCCTGCTCACGGCTGTCAAGATCGCCTCGCTCGTCTCCATGCACGGCAAAATCGAATCGCTCGTCGAAGGCCTGAAGGACTACCCGCAACTGATCGTCAACGTTAAAGTCCGTTCGAAACCGCCCCTCGATACGCTGCCGGAAGTTTCCCGCGCTCTCGCCGAGGCCCAAGCCGCCCTCGGTGACAACGGCCGCGTGGTCCTTCGCTACTCCGGCACGGAGCAACTCGCCCGTGTCATGGTTGAAGCTGAACACGACGCTGACGTCCGGCGTTTCAGCCAGTCCCTCGCCAACGCCCTCCGTTCCTCCATCGGCGCCTGAACCCTGCCAACGATCCTCAGCAAGAGCAGCGGGTTGTTGTTGAAAGCGTTTGCGAAGGAGTTCGCTTGCAGTGGACGGTCAAAATTCATAATAACGTTATTCTCGATTTCGAGGCCAATGTTCCTCCATGAAGACGCTCCCAAAGAATGTAGGAAATCGTTCGGTTTTCTGTGAGATTTTGTAGGCTCAACTTGGCTTGCCTTCATGTTACAACGTCACATCCAAAGCTAAACGCTGTGCTTTCAATCCTCACTTCCTGCCCAGGTGCGTACCCGATACCTGGCATCCGGCTTGCTCTCTAATTGGCAACTTATAAGATTGGCTTCCCGGGGTGGCCGGAACCGATCCTCGACTCGGTTACCGGTTTTGGGGCGTCAATTGAGAAAGAGGGGGCTTGCACCAGCCCCCTTTTTCATTTCTATTGGCGGCTGCGCCGTGCTTGTGAAAAGGCTGCCCGGCATCCCCCGCCCGATCGGTGGTTGGTCACAAGGTCCAACTTCCGGCTCCAAACGAACCGTCACCCGTCCCTGATCCTTACTCCCATCAATCAACTAGGGTTTGTGAACCAGGAACCGAAAAAAGTGAGCGGCCGGTGGGGGCACCGGCCGCTCGGGCGTGGGGGATGGAGGGTACCGTAATCTGAAGTCAATTCAGTTCTTCTAAGGGTTCCACTGTGCTCCCGAGCAGCAACACAACACCCCGGAGCAGACAGCTTACAACCACACGAACAGTCTAGAAGACCCAAACAACTCCCGACTACTTGGCTAGTTTGCTTTTCACGCTCTTTTGCGGTCGATAGGTCGCCGGGTTCATCTCTTCCAGTACTCCCCGCCCCTGCTAGGGCGCCCTTCGCTGGTACCGAAGTACTTCCGTGTCTACACGCGCCCCAAGACCTTACGGCGGGCGCCGCAGTTCGCTCATCAATTGCATGATGTCGCCTTCCGTGGAAATGGCGCTACGGGCCCTGGCGAACGACCGCCGACTGCAAATCTTGGAATGGCTGAAG
Organism: Acidobacteriota bacterium; assembly: GCA_003224075.1. Taxonomy (GTDB): domain Bacteria; phylum Acidobacteriota; class Terriglobia; order Acidiferrales; family UBA7541; genus Acidiferrum. Next base: position 3,050 of record QHYF01000217.1, on the reverse strand, counting down.
CAGCCGCGGAAATATTTTCGGCCGCAGTGGATGGGGATCATTTCTGCCCGTCTCTCCAGTCTCGCATCCCAAGCTGCAATGGTCATGCGGATTACGGTATCCTCTTTTGACCATGCATGACCTGAATTACTTCCGCGATCATCTGGACGTCTTTGCCGCAATGGCCAAAAAGCGCGGGGTCGCTCTGGACCTGGAAGCCTTTCGCGCGCTGGACAAGGAACGCCGCGTACTCATCACCTCGACCGAGCAGCTCAAAGCGCAGCGCAATAAGGCCAGCGAAGAGATCGCTCGGCTCAAGAAAGAAAAAAAGAACGCGGATGCACTGATCGCGGAGATGAAACAGGTCTCCGAGCGCATCAAGCAGTCTGACGAGCGCATCGCCGAACTCGACCCGACACAGCGCGAATTGTTGCTGGCGATTCCCAACGTGCCGCATGCGAGCGTGCCGGTCGGTGCCAGCGCGGCCGACAATAAGGAAGTGCGCCGGTGGGGTCAGCCGCCGAAATTCGACTTCCAGCCCAGGCCGCACTGGCAAGTCGGCGAACGTGCAGGCATTCTCGATCTTCCCGCAGCGACCAAAATCACCGGCGCTCGCTTTGCTGTTTACAAAGGCTGGGGTGCGCGCCTCGAACGGGCCCTCGCCAATTTCTTCCTCGACGTCCATACGCGCGAACACGATTACACGGAAGTTCTGCCACCCTTCATCGTCAACAGCGCGTCGCTCACGGGCGCGGGCCAGTTGCCAAAATTCGCCGCCGATCTTTTCAAGCTGGAAGGCACTGACTTTTGGCTTTCGCCCACTTCCGAAGTCGAGCTCCACAATCTCTATCGCGACGAAACCATCCCTGAAGAAAAACTCCCTATCCGCGTCACCGCCTGGACCGCCTGCTTCCGCTCCGAAGCCGGCGCCGCGGGAAAAGATACGCGCGGCATTCTCCGGCAGCATCAGTTCCAAAAAGTTGAGCTCTTCAAGTTCACGCACCCGGACAAAAGCTACGAAGAACACGAGTCATTAGTGCGAAACGCCGAAGCAATTCTCCAGAAACTCGGTCTCCACTATCGCACCGTGCTCCTCTGTACGGGTGACATGGGTTTTGCTTCCTCAAAAACGTACGACATCGAAGTCTGGCTGCCCTCGAGCAGCGAATTCCGCGAGATTTCGTCCTGCTCGAATTGCGAAGCTTTCCAAGCCCGCCGCGCGGACATTCGCTTTAAGCCCAAAGGTGGCGGAAAAAGTGATTTCGTTCACACTTTGAATGGTTCGGGCCTTGCCGTTGGCCGTACCTGGATCGCTGTGATCGAGAATTATCAGCAAGCTGACGGCTCGGTGGTAATCCCTGAGGTATTGCGCCCATACATGGGCACCGACCGAATTCCTGCCCTTTAATTTTGCCTTTCGGGACTGAGAGTCTCCCCTCTGCTTGGAGACGGCCAAGTTCTACATAAGTCATTTATTGTTAGCTAGTTAGAGTGTTTTGACCCTCTTTTTGCCTAATCCTCAACTGCCCTATTCGTCGCGCAACCCATTGAATTTACGCCTTTTCGTTTGACTCCCCCTTTTCGCCTTGCATACACTCGCCTCAGTAGAACATTGTGGTAACAAAGGGGGTTCCCGGGGTCGCACCCGGCATCCATTCTTAATCTTATGACTTTTCTTGCTCGCATCGCTCGGTTCCTTTTCTGGCTCTTGGTAGTCTCCTGGAGCGTTTGGCTCCTGCGCCACATTGTCAACTGGATGCTTCGCAGTGCAGCGTCGGCCCCGCAGCAGCACCCAGAAGCATCCTCAGTTGCTCAGGCGTCCGGCGAGGCACGTCAGTTGGTGCGCGACCCCGTGTGCGGCATGCATGTGGACCAGACGCTTGCGATCCCCTTGCGGGAGGGGAGCGAACTCGTCCACTTCTGCTCCGCCGCCTGCCGCGACGCGTATGCCAGTGACACCAAGAAGTTTGCAGCCAACGGCTAGACCGAACTCAGGACGAACGAATTGGAAATTCGGGCCAAGTGCAATCAAGGTTTCGCAGACAACTCGAGTAGACGAAAGGACCGACGTTGATGGCCACGGTCGCAAAGCCCACAGCCCCTGTAAGACAGATCGGCGCACCGCCGATGGTGCCCCGCATCGCTCCCCGTGAGGACCTGAATCCATTCCGCATCGCGCAGATTCAGTTTGACATGGCCGCGGAATTCTTGAAGCTCGACCCCGGCCTGCGGCAGATTCTGCGCACTCCGAAGCGCGTGCTGGAAGTCTCCTTGCCCACCAAGATGGACAACGGCCAGGTGAAAGTGTTTACCGGCTACCGCGTGCAGCACAACATTTCGCGCGGCCCGGGCAAGGGCGGCATCCGTTACCATCCCAACGTGACACTCGATGAGGTGAAGGCGCTCGCCGCATGGATGACCTGGAAGACCGCCACGGTGAACGTGCCGTTCGGCGGCGCCAAGGGCGGCGTGATCTGCGACCCCAAGCGCATGTCCAAGAGCGAACTCGAGCGCATGACGCGCCGCTATGCCAGCGAGATTCTTCCCCTCATTGGACCCGCCCAGGACATTCCCGCGCCGGATGTCTACACCGACGCGCAGACCATGGCCTGGATCATGGACACCTATGCCATGACCATCGGCCATGCCGCCCATGGCGTCGTCACCGGCAAACCCGTTTCGATCGGGGGTTCGGAGGGCCGCGGCGAGGCCACCGCCCGCGGCCTGCTCAACGTCGTCGAAGAAGCGTGCAAGGTGAAGAAGATTTCGCTGCGTGGCGCGACCGTTGCCGTTCAAGGTTTCGGCAATGCTGGCGCCACTGCCGCGCGCTTGTTCGCTGAGAAGAAAGCGAAAATCGTTGCGCTAAGCGATACGCGCGGCGGGGTGACGAATTCCCGCGGCATCGATCCCATCAAAGCCATCCGCTACAAGGAACGCTCAGGGACAGTTGTCGGTATGCCCGGCGCGTCGCGCATTAGCAATGACGAGCTGCTGACCATGAAGTGCGACATCCTGATTCCCGCGGCGCTCGAAAACGTCATCACTCTGCACAACGCCGAAGCCGTGAAGGC
>QHYF01000216.1 GCA_003224075.1 Acidobacteriota bacterium | reverse complement strand
GCGCATCACATGGCCCCAGAATTTATGCGGCCCATACGCCTCGGCAGTCACATACGCGCGCTGTCCCACTTTTAGTTTTGAAACGTCGCCTTCATCCACATCCAGGCGCACCCGCAAAACGGAATCATCCGCCATGGTGATCACCGGCGAATCGAATTGCGTCGAGACGCTCTCCCCCATGCCGCAGCGTTCTTCATTTGTTGGTTGATTTGTGGTCTTATTTTTTGACCGCGATGGCCTGCAATTCGAAATGGCCGCCGCGCAGGAGCGATCCCGCTCCGATGAATTCCCGCGCCGGCAAATCCTTGGTCGTGAAGTAGCTCTTGTAGATAGGATTAAACTTTTCGAACAGCGACAGGTCCGTGCACGCGATCTGCACGTACACCAGGTCGTCCATGGTCATCCCGGCTTGCGCCAGCACTTCTTTGTCGCCATCCAGCAGCAGCTTGATTTCGTCTTCAATCTTTTCCGGCGCTTTTCCCGTCTTCGGATCCAGCCCGATGCGTCCTGCAAGATACAGTGTGTTCCCCGCGAGAATCGCGTCGCTGAACGGTGCCTGCGCGGATTTCTCCGGAAGGTTGATCGCTTTTCTCGTCGGCTGTATGGTCACCTGCGAAAAAGCTCCTTGCAAGGTAAGAATTCCTCCCACCGCCAAGACCACCACCAGGAAACTGATGCGACGATTCATGGTTGTCCTCCCATTCGAATGGAATCGATGACGCCGCGCGAGTGTAATACCCAATCCGTTCTTCGGCAACCCAGGTGACTTTTTTTATGAGAGGAGCAGGCTGGCGCCACGCAAGGTGACGAGCCGGGCGTGATTGTGATTATTGACGAGGTTTCTCGCGAGATGGTGGAACCGCGGACCGTGCCGCGGGCGGCGCGGCCGGTGTGCGGGGAGTGGCAGCGAGGGCCGCGATGATTTTGGCGGTCGCAGCCTGGCTGGTTTTGCAGTCGCGGTCGTAGATGCGGCACTGCGCCAGCGTGTAGCCGCAGCCGCAAGTACAAGTTTCGGCGTTGAATTTGTGGAGCGCCACGATTTTCTGTTCGGGCGTCAGCTTAGAGAGGTTGATGCCGGGAAGTTCGGTAGCGCGGTCAGCGTGCTTCAGGAAAATCTGGCCCGTGTCTTCGAAGGTTTCCACCTTGACGTTGCCAATGGGCAGGCCGAGAAGCGCGCGGATTTCGGTTTCGTAAAGAAGCGGGTCGCGAAGGCCTTCGTGCTTTTGAACAATGCGCCCTGCGGCGTCGAGCACAAAGGACGTGGGAAGCGCCGGGATGCCACCGTACTGCAAGCGAAGGTCGTTGGTGGCCAGAGCCACGGGATAGTTGATGGCGAATTCCGCGACGAATTTCTTGATGGCGTCCCGGTCGTCATCATCCACGACGAGACCGATGATCTGGAGGTGGTCCCTGTATTTGTTTTGGAGCTCCACGAGGTCCGGGATTTCGGCGCGACAGGGTCCGCACCAGGTGGCCCAGAAATTCAGCAGAATGGCTTTGTCTTTGTAGCCCGCAAGCGTAACGGCCTTGCCGTCGAGGCCGGTCAGATTGAAATCGGGGGCGGGATCGGGGTTGCGAACAAAGCGGATGGTGGGCTGCTCGCCGGATTGCTGAGCGGTTGCAAGCAGGGGAAAGAAGCTGAAAACTATGGCGGCGAGGATATACGGAAAAAAGGGCCGACGAAGATGGTGTGCGAGTTTCATGGCGTCACTTATAGGAGAGCACAGTGGACGAAGGAATCCAAGCGCTCGAACGAACCTGCAACCCGATGAACATACGGCTAGTTAGCGTGCGGGAGTGCGGCCGAGGCGCGAAGCTCCAGCGAGGAGACCGTCTTTTCCAGCGGGCGGCGGACTTTCACTATGTCCGCGCGGGAACTGGGACCATCGCTATTGAGGGCGGCAGTGGAAGCGACCTCGAGAAAGAACTCGTAGCAGGTTCCATTGGAAAAACCAGTGTAATCGCGGTTGATGTAGGCGTTTCCCGCGGAAACAGAGTGACGCTCACTCCATTGCATGGCAATGCCGGAAAGAAAGGTTGTTCCGCCGGCAGCGGGCCAGCCGGAATTCGCAGATTCCACAAAAGAGCGGCACGTTTCCTCGGTCACAGAAGAGTTCACAGCGAGCTGAAGATGCCCGCTGGCGAAAGTGCTGTTGGGGTAGACGTCATCGGGAACCACAACCGAGGCGACAAGGACGGAACCGGGCTGCTCAGCTTCCAGCTCTTGTTGGGTCCAGAGCGTGGAGGAATCGTCCGGTTCGATCTCTTCCTCAAGCAGGTAATTCCGCGGATAGCGGAAAGAGACGCCGTAAGTCGGATTGCTGTAAGTGGCGAGCACGGAATCCCGGGACGGATGCCTTGCCGCGGAAGGCGCTGTGCCCTGCGCTGAAGCTGAAGATGAGCGAGCAGGAGCGGAGCGAGCATGGCTGTCGTCGCAGCCAGAGAGCCAAATCGTACCTAGGACTAGGCCAAGAGCGATGAACTGTTTGCAGTGAAGCATGGGTGCCTCCGAATCAAGTGTCCACTGGGGAGGAGGCAGGATCGTTGCCACCGGCTAATGTATTGAAAATATTTGGGATAGGTGGATGGCGAGGCATAAAAAGCGCGGCGTTTCTCACACGGTGTTGGCGGAAGGACGCGATCGGCCGACAACCCCGATCGGCGAGAAAGGCCTCTCATTTCGAGTCGCTGCGCTCGCTCAGGACAGCTATCCTCTTCGGCCAGGCGCGCTCCGCTCAGTGCAAGCAGCGGGAGGCGATGGCGGAATCTAATCGGGCTTCCCTTGTAAATATTACAATCAAGACGCGGGAAATAGTCCCTTTCTGCGTACTAGAACCCCCGCTCAGCAAGAGGGCTTTCTGTCTCAAGATCCCCAAAACTCGGGACTTACCTCTGTTGGCGAACAAAGTGCACAAACGACGATGGGGGCGAAGAGCAATGAGCCAACAATTCTCCGTCGAGACAGCGGTTTGCACAGAGTATCAAAGGCTACTCGCCGACTGTCAAAGGGCCTTGGAAATCTGGGACGAGCACCGTGCTGAGGTTTGTCAGTCTCGCTTGAGGGGAAAGGAAGCAGGCGACGAACTTCTGCGATTGCAAGCGAAGTACGCTCGAGCTTACACAGTATTGCAGCGCCACGCAAACAACTGCTTACTCTGTCAGTTGGTGTCAAGGATCGAGGGACAAGTTTCCGAGAATAGCTCAGAGGCCCTATCCGGCAACGAAATGTACGCTTGAACGGCGGCGTTCTCGTGATGTGTCAGCGTTGAATGGCATGAGAAGGACGGAAAACCCAGCCATTGAAATTCCCCAGCTTTACGATCTGCGCGTTTCTACCGTTAGTGCTTGCAATACTCGAAGATTGCGCTGGGGCTGAAGCTCTTGCCACCGCGTAAGGCCATAAAAATCCTATCCACTGTATTTTAAGTTGGTTACAAGGGCACGTGTCGGCGACGCGCGTCGGGGAGATTGTGTACCGGCGGCGGATCACGGCGGAAACGCGGCGGCTGGGGAACTCGGCGTGTGAAGGAACTACGTTGACATTGGGAGCCTGGGGGGCATACCGTCAGCGCACACTGGTTGGAACCTCGTAAGCGATTGATTCTAAAGACCATGTTTTCGGTTGGATTGGCTTGGGTGACGGGACAAAAGAAAAGCGGGAGCAAGCTCCCGCACTCCAAAGAGAAGTTTACCCACACTGAAAATTAGACTAAAGCTAAGGGTTTGTCAAGAACAAGATGTTTGAACTGAAGGCTGCGGCAGGCATCCGGCGGATTTTGTCGCGGACGCGCGCGATGGCGCAAGGCTACCGGTAGACTTCTCTGCGGTGGCCGACGCGAAGAACCAGGATGAGCAGTTGTTTGTCTTCGATCTTGCAGATGAGCCGGTAATCACCAACACGATATTTCCAGAACTCCCCGAGTTTTGAGCCCTGCAAGGCCTGTCCGATGCTGCGCGGATTGTCCAGTCGAGCGACGCGCTCGTGAAGGAATTTCAGGATGCGCTTACTCTGCTGCGGGTCGAGCTTGCCCAGTTCGCGGTCGACCTGGGCGGAGAGCTCAATCTTCCAGACCATGCCGCTTCAGAGTATCCTCAATTGGAACGGTCTGCTCTTCACCGCTACGGATGCGTTCGAGAACGCGTTCGGCCAGATACATGTCCTCAAGGTCGTCGAGGTGTTCGAGGATGGCTTCGCGGACATAGAAGGTCTTGGTGCGACCGGTGCGCCGGGCAAGTTTTTCGAGGCGTTTTTCGATCGATTGCGGAAGGCGAATGGCCAGCATGGGAACCTCGCTATACTAGTATAGCACAGCGGGAGGAGTTGGAAGTTGAAAGTTAAAAAATTGAACCCTTTAACCCGAAGGCTGCGGCAGCCGGCAACATCATAGTACGGAGAGGAGTTGATCGACGGTGACCTCAGCGTCTCGGAGAATCCGGCGAAGCGTGCCGAAAGCAATTTCACTGTGAAGGGAACGGTGACGGGGAGGCACCGGGCATCGGAGGGGTGACGAAGACGGACATGCTGCCCTTCTGGCGCACAGCAACATATCCGAACTTACCGAGAGCACGAATGAGCTCTTGACCCGAAACGACGGGCAGCTTGGGGGTCATCGGGTGACGACAACGCTGCCAATCAGGACATTATTAGGATCAGGGATTTCTTCGCCGCGACTTTCCATGTCCTCGATGCAGAGGTCGATGGCTTCGCGGATGTTGGCGAGAGCCTCCGAAACCGTTTTGCCCTGCGAATAG
>QHYF01000087.1 GCA_003224075.1 Acidobacteriota bacterium | reverse complement strand
ATTCAGCGGCACATTGAGCGCCGATGGCCAGTCCATATCCTGGACGCTGACGTGGACGGGACTGACCGGCGCGGCAATGGTGGCACACATCCACTTTGGGCAGCCGCAAAACATAGGCACGCCGGTGGTGTTCTTCTGTAACGGCGGCAACCGGCCAGCGCCGTGCCCGGACGGAGCCGATCACAGCGGGATGCTGACCGGCACCTTCACCGCTGATGACGTCGTCGCCGTGCCTTTGCAAAACGTTGCAAAGGGAGACTTTGCCGGCTTCGTGAAGATCCTGCGCGCCCACTTAGGCTACGCCAACATTCACACGGCGCAGTTTGGGGGTGGCGAAATCCGGGGACAAATCCGCGTCGGACGTGGGGACGAGAATTAACTCCTGATCGTCGGCTTTTGACCGGGACATAGCAAGGAAGGCACGATGGCGGACTGAAGTCCGCCGCTACGGGAGCTGGAAGCGGTCCAGAGCGCAACTCTGCGCAACGGCAGTCCTCCGATGAAGAGAGCACAGTCAGGAATGGCTGTGCCACGTGAGATATGGGCAGGAAAGCAAAACGGGCGCCCCGATTCGATCGGGACGCCCGTTTCGCATATTTGTGAAGTGAAGCTGCCCTTGACCGTGCCGGGTCAACCCCGGCTCGGCCGCAGGCAACCGTTTATTAGAGGGGCTGTACGTTCGAAGCCTGCAGGCCCTTGGGACCCTTGGTGACTTCGAATTCAACCGCCTGGCCATCATTCAACGACTTGTAGCCATCAGCCACGATCGCGGAGAAATGGACGAAAACGTCCTCACCGGTCTGGCGCTGGATGAACCCAAAGCCCTTGCTGGCATTGAACCACTTCACTGTACCTTGTTCTTTACTCACTGCTTTACTCTTTTCCGGGCCGCAGAGCGGCCGCACAACATTAAGCTATCTGATGCCTCAAGTCCCGAGCCCCTCAACAGAGCTGCGGCCGTCTTCAAGCTTCGTCCTGCGGGACCGCAAAGCGGTCCGCAGAACAAAAAAATAGGCCGCAAGTGTGACCTTGCGACCGCTTTACAACCCAAAGGCGATACAAGAGCAACAAACGCAAATACAGACTACCACATTGCTCTCCTTTTTCCTAATACTTTTTTCGGACTGGTTACGCCCCTCTCTTTGAGCGCCTGGGATGCTTTCTCCGGGCTTCGTGTCGCCCGGTTGACCGGAACGGGTGGAGGAGCGCTTCGAGGTCGCGGCGGACCCAGCTCGCCAGCGTGCCTTCGCGGAAGACGGCCCAATCGAGCATGGACCCGCCGTTGACTTGCTGGACGAGGCGGGCGAGCTCGGCGGTGTCGCATGGCACTAATTCACGAGCGGCGACGGCGTCGTCGAGGAGCTTGCGTGTTTCCTGGCGGATGGCTTTGAATTGCGCGAGGGTGACGGCGCGGAACTCCGGATCGGTGAGGTCGATCTGCAGGTAGGCCAGGCCGTTGGCCATGGATTCAGGCGTGGAGGCGAAGCCGGTGCACTCTACGAACAGCTCGACGAGGGCCTTCAGAGGCGATTTGTATTTCGCGCGCGCGGCGGCGAATTGCGCGGCCACGTCTGCAGGCCCCGTTTTGCAGGTGGCCAGCAACAAGCCGCGCTTGGTCCCGAAGCGCTGGATGAGCGTGGCGGGAACGACGCCGGCTTCCCTGGCAACGTCGGCGAGGGTCAGCTCGGCGGGGCTGCGGCGCTGCATGACGCGCGCGGCGGCGGCCAGGATCTCCTCGTCGGAAGTTTCGCGGGGACGTGGGGACATTTTTTATCGAGCGGCCTGGCCGGCGGCGGCAAACCGACACGAGCGGCGGGAAACTTTTTCCCGCAGCGCCAGACCGGCAGTTCGCGAGCATAACTGAATGGCCATTCATTTTCCACTTGACATTAATGAATGGACGTTTATTATTATCCCGCTTCGCAGGGGAGGCCGCCATGGAAATTCCCGCTACGTACACCCCGCCCGATTTACAGGGGAAAATCGCGCTGGTTGCGGGAGCCACGCGCGGCGTGGGCCGCGGCACGGCGCTGGCGCTCGGCGAAGCGGGCGCGACGGTGTATTGCACCGGACGCAGCACGCGCACAAAGAGACGGAGACATTCCCGCGCGGTGCGGCGCGGTTCAGCGGAAGCAAGAAAAGCTTTGCCGGCGGATTACTACAAGAACCGTCCGGAGACGATTGAAGAAACGGCAGAACTGGTGAGCGCGCGGGGCGGCAAAGGCATCGCGGTGGTTGCCGATCATTTGCAGGCCGCGCAAGTCGAGAAGCTCATTGCGAGGATCCGAAAGGAACAGAGGCGGCTGCATCTGTTGGTGAACGACATTTCGGAAAGCGCGGAGCACGAATTCGGGAAAACGTTCTGGCAGGCCGACCTGGAGAGGGGATTTGCGATGTTCCGCAACGCGGTGCACACGCACATCATCACCAGCCATTTCGCGGCGCCTCTGCTGATCGAGACGGCGAAAGACAAATCGGGAAGCGGACTGATCGTGGAAATCGGCGACGGCGATTTCTACGTGTACCGGGGACATCTCTTTTTCGACATGATCAAGACGACGGTGATCCGGCAAGCGTTTGCCATGGCGCGGGAGCTGCGGAGAAAAAACGTCGCCGCGGTGGCGCTGACGCCGGGCTTTCTGCGCTCGGAAGTGATGCTGGAGCGTTTCGGTGTGACGGAGGCCAATTGGCAGGACGCGGTGAAAAAAAGAGCCGATTACATTGCGTCGGAAACGACGCTCTATGCGGGACGCGCGGTCGCGGCGCTGGCCGCAGACCCGGAGATCATGAAGAAGTCCGGACGCGTGTTCAGCTCATGGGGGCTCTCCGACGAATACGGCTTCTGCGACGCGGATGGGCGCCGGCCGCACTGGGGACGATATTTCACGGAGAAATATGGCGAGTGCATGAAGCCCTGCGATGAAAAGTTTTATCAGTACTGGTTTGGCGGGCCGATTGACACGATTTACGCTAATTGGCCGTAGCCCGGTTGCGGTGTGGCCATGCTGTTTTTTCCTTCATCTCGGAGGGAGTCTACGCCAAAGGACAGGCGCCGGAAACGGCGGCGGGGGCCCGGGATGTTCTGAGAGCGTCAACACCTATTTCGACGGAAAGCGTTGACCAGCCCTAAGTCGGTCTTTACCATGGGAAGGTGAAACATGGACGGCATATCGCGGCGAGCATGATCCTGTTCGCCGCAGGCTTTGTGGGCTGAGAGGACGCGGGCAAGAAGCCTGTCCAGGCACGCGTCCCGGCACTGATGCCGGTGCCCACTGCGAACAAGGCACAGGCTCCGCCAACTCTCCCGCCTCTGCCGCTGACAAGTCCATCCCGCCGCCCGCTGTTCTCCCTGCTGCCTCCGGTTCCCGGAGGGAGGGAGTATCTGATCCAGAAGGTTCAGGAAAAATTTGCATCCGGGGAGCAGAACTTCAAAGCCGGCCACTTGGAAGCGGCGCGCAAGGATTTTGACGAGGCCGTGGACTGGATGCTGGAGAGCGGTTACGACCCCAACGGCGATCCCAAGCTGAGCGAGCTGTTTCACCACGTCGTCGACACCGTGTACGCCTACGAACTGCAGGCCTTCCGCGCGGGTGATGGTTTCAGCGAAGCGCCCGCAGTCCCCGCGCCGATTGACGAAGTGGCAGAGATGACGTTTCCGGTGGACCCGCGGCTGAAAGAGCGCGCCGAACAAGCCGCCAAAAACTTTTCCCACGACCTGCCGCTGACCGTAAACGACCAAGTTCTCTCTTTTCTCAATTTCTTTCAAACGCCTCGGGGCCGCGCGATCGTGGAAACGGGCTTGCGCCGGGGCGGCCGCTACCGGGAAATGATCGCGCGGGTCCTGCAGGAAGAGGGTTTGCCGCAGGACCTGATTTACCTGGCGCAGGCGGAGAGCGCGTTCCAGCCGCTGGCGCTGTCACGGGCCGGCGCCCGCGGCATCTGGCAATTCGTGGCGTACCGGGGTCATGAGTACGGACTCCGCCACACCTGGTGGGTCGACGAACGCCAGGACCCAGAGAAAGCCACCCATGCCGCTGCGCAACATCTGCGCGATCTCTACAAACTGTTCGGCGACTGGTACCTGGCGATGGCGGCGTACAACTGCGGGCCCGGCAACGTGCAGAAGGGCATCGAGCGCACCGGTTACGCCGATTTCTGGGAGCTCTACAAGCGCAACGTGCTCCCGCGCGAAACGAGAAACTATGTGCCCATCATCATCGCGCTCACCCTCATCGCCAAGGACGCGGCGCACTACAGTATTCAGGCCGACCCGGAGGCGCCGGTCCCGACCGACATCGTGAAACCGGGCCGGGCCATCGATCTGCGGCTGGTGGCGGAAACCATCGACGTGGACGTGGAGACGCTGCGCTCGCTCAACCCTTCGCTGCTGCGCCTTGCGACTCCCGACGATCCCTCTTTTGAGCTGCATTTGCCCCAGGGAACCGCGGGAAAATTCTCCGCGGAGATCGCGGACATTCCTTCCGACAAGTGGGTTAGCTGGCGGCGTCACCGCGTGGAAGCCGGCGAGACGCTCGCGTCCATTGCGAAGAAATACCACGTGACGGCGGCGGCGGTCGCTGATGCAAACAATCTGGAGCGCAATGAGGCGCTTGATGCGGGGGAGAAACTGATTATTCCAGCGACGCAGCCGCAATCGGAAACAAAACGCCGGCTGGTGAGTTACCGGGTGCGGCGCGGCGATACGCTGGGAGGAATCGCCGATCGTTTTAGCGTGAGCCCGGAAGATATGCGCAAATGGAACCGCTTGAGGTCGAACCGGGTGGGCCGCGGCATGGTGCTGCGCATCTACACCATCGGGGGGGCGCCGGAGAGCCGTCCGGTGCGCGCGCGGTCCAGGCCAAAAAAGAAACCCACGGCTCCAACGGCGGCGGGCACGTCGGGCGGGGCTGCTGCCGTAAGTCATAACTAAGTCCTTCATTGTTAATATGTTAGGAAGAGGCGCGGGGATCAAGTTTGTTCGCCTGCTGCCTGGCTTTCGTGCCGCTTCCCGCGCCTTGAGCAATCTCTTGCAAGGATCACCGCAGAAGGCTTGACAACTCCCGGCGAGTACGATAACAACGGCGCAAGGGCGGGGTGGAATTTCAGCGAACTCCGGCCAGAACAGCAACCCGCGGGTCCCCTTTTCAGATGGGGCCCATAAATTCCCCCAGGGGAGGACGGAATGGCTTTTCAGAAGGACAATTTCGAAGACGACAACGAGCTGTCACGGCTGGAAGACGACGAAGAGCTGGGCGGCGAAGCCCAAGAGATCGTCGAAGCCGAGGAAGAAGAACTGACCATCGTGGGCGAGGAACGCGAGGAACAGGCTCCGGCTCCAAAGCCCGCGCCCAAGCCGGCAGCGAAGAAACCGGCCAAGAGGGCAGCGAAGAAGAAAGTCGCACGAAAAAAGAAGGCCAAGAAATCGAAGCCCAAGAAAAAAGGGGCCAAGGGCAAGAAAGCAGTGAAAAGGAAAAAAAGGCGGTAAGTCTATCTCACAGCCGAGAAAGTTTTTCCGCGAAAGGGCCGGGAGCGCGATTCCGGCTCTTTCTATTTTGGAGAATGCCGGCTTCCAGAATGGAATCTCGCCAGCGGTCTCCCGCATCCCAACTTGAACAAAGGCTTCTCGATTCGGGAATCCGCCGGGCTGAAAAGCGTGGTACTTGCCGGAAGCGGCAGCTATCGCTAGCATAGCGGCGTATGTTGCGTGCCCTTGAGCAGATACGGCGGATGCGTGGGGGAGCGCAGTCACACCTGATGCGCTGCGACGACGGCCACTATTACGTTGTCAAGTTCCAAAATAACCCGCAACACCGCCGGATTCTGGTCAACGAACTGCTAGGCACAAAGCTGGCGGCGCGCCTTGGCCTGCCCACGACGCCGGTGGAGATTGTGTACGTCAGTGAGGATCTCATCCGGCTCACGCCGGATCTATGCGTCGAGATGCCGCGGACGCGCATCCCCTGCCAAGCAGGCATGCAATTTGGGTCGCGCTACCCTGGAGATCCCCGTCGCCTGACACTGCACGATTTTCTGCCTGACAAGCAGCTGATGCAGGTCGAAAACTTGAACGATTTTGCAGGCATGCTGGCCTTCGACAAATGGACATGCAACACCAATGGCCGGCAGACACTTTTCTACCGGGAGCCCCAAGATGGACAGGGTCCTCAGGAAGAGCGCTACCGCACGCTCATGATTGACCAGGGGTTCTGTTTCAACGCCGGGGAATGGAACTTCCCGGACGCGCCGCTGCGAGGGCTGTATGCGCGCAACCGCGTCTACGAAGGCGTCAGAGGACGCGAGTCGTTTGGACCGTGGCTGGAGCGAATTGAAAAGCACATGACAGAACGCGTACTCGACGAGCGCATCCGAGAGATTCCGCCGGAGTGGTACGGAGACGACTTGGATGCGCTGCTGCGACTGGCCGAACAACTCCATCGACGCCGCACCAAGGTGCCGGAGCTGCTGCTGGCGGCCAAAAACACGACACGGCAACCATTTCCAAACTGGACTTAAGACATGCCTGAAACCATTTCTTCATCCAATGAAAGCAAATTCGTTTACCACGTCTTGCGATACACCTCGGATCTGATCCGCGACGAATGGGTCAACATCGGGGTGATGCTGTTCGATCCCCTCACCGGCGCACTGCGCCTGCGGCTGATTGAGGAGCAGGACGAATACGCCCGAATTCGACGGCTTCAGCCGGCTGCCGATGAAAACACGCTTCGTGAATTCCGGGACCATCTCGAGGACCGCTTCACAAGCTATCTGCAAAACATGCGGGCCGAGCATGGTCCACAGGTGAATGCGGGAGAGCAACTGCAGAGACTCGTGGAGAATTGGAACAATACGCTGTCGAATGGAGTGCAGCTGGCGCCGCAGAAAGGTGTCTACGCGGATGACTTGGACGTCGAACTTGACCGGCTGTACGCAGACCATGTAGCTCCGCCGCGCAAGGCCACCCGCGTCGGAGCCCCCGGCAGCCGCGCCATGATCCGAGACTACTGCTCGCAGGTGTGGAAGGCGGGCGGGCTTTGGGACCGGCTCGAAAAATCGGTTCGTGTGACGGACTTTACCTTTCCTGGAGATCCGATGAGGCTTGACTACTGTTATCGGCGAAACGGCACGCGCGGCTACGTGCAGACGCTCAGCGTGTCTCGCGCGCCCGCCGATTGCAAGCTTTACGCTTACACGGCGGCTCGCATTGCCGCACGGGGACCCTTTGCTTCCGAGTTTGCCGCTGTGACTGACGTTTCGTTCCAGCCGGAGAACGAGCGACATCGCTTTGTACGAGATACTTTGCGCGAGGTTGGTATCGAGCCCGTTGCGATGGACCACTTCGCCGTGTGGGTGGCCAAGCTCAAGCCCATGCTTCAATGATTCGTGACGGATGACTTGTGACTGGTGAAAAAACTGCCGAACCAGTTGGCCGTTTCGTCAAGAACAATTGACCTTCAAAGCCGACACTAGAAGGATCAGGCTGTTTCTCAGCCGAGGGATAAGGCTCCAGCAAGAATGAAGATGGGGCGCAGCAAGCTGCGCCCCGCGAGCTACAGTTCATGCGCCACTGACTGACCACCACTGAGAACGGATGGCTACAACACCGGCTCCGACCAATTCTCCAGTGTTTCCTTGACCTTGTGGAGGAACTGATGGGCGATCGCGCCGTCCACGACGCGGTGGTCGTAGCTGAGCGTCACGTAGCACATCGAGCGTATGGCGATCGCGTCATCGACGACCACCGGCCGTTTCTCGATGGCGCCGAGCCCCAGGATGCCCACGTTGGGCTGGCTGATCACCGGCAGGCCGAAGAGCCCGCCGAAGACGCCGGGATTGGTAATGGAAAAGGTCCCTTCCTGTACTTCTTCCGGCTTCAGTTTTTTGGAACGCGCGCGCTCCGCGAGATCGTTCGTGGTGCGCTGGATGCCGAGGAGATTTTTCTCGTCCGCGTTTTTCACCACCGGCACGAGCAAGCCCCAGTCGAGGGCTACGGCGATGCCGATGTTGATGTCCTTGTGGAGGACGACGTTTGTGCCGTCGAGCGAGGCGTTCAGCGTGGGGAATGCGCGAAGGCCCGCGACCGCCGCTTTCACGAAGAACGGCATGAAGGTCAGCTTGGTCCCGTAGCGCCTTTCGAATTCCTCCTTGGCCCTGGCGCGCAGCGCCGCGACCTTGGTCATGTCAATCTCATCGACCGAGTATACGTGCGCGGAGACGCGCTTGGACGCAACCATGTGCTCGGCGATGCGTTGCCGCATCGCGCTCATGGGCTGCACTTCGTAGGACCCGAAATAGATCTTCTCGCGCGGCACCGCCGTTTCCAGGGCGACGTGCGCCAGCCCTCCGGACACTCCAGGGGCGGCGCCCGGTGGCGGAGGCGCTGTTGGCGTCCGGGCAGGCGCGCCTGGAGCGGAGTACGCCGGCGGAGCCGCCGCAGGCACGCCTCCTGCGGCGATCAACGCCTCGATGTCCTGTTTGCTGATGCGCCCGCCTGCGCCGGTGCCCCGCACGGTAGCGAGATCGATTCCATGTTCCTTGGCCATCCGGCGCACGAGCGGCGAGCTGTGAATGCGGCTCCCGTCCTGAGGCGAGGGTGTGGCAGGAGCGGTCGCAACCGGCGGTGCCGGAGTGGCGGCAGCAGGTCGCGGCGCCGGGGCCGATGCCGGAGTAGCAGCAGCGGGAGTTTTCGCAGCCGGAGCGGAAGTTTCCGCCTTTGCCGGAGCCGGCGCAGGCGCTGCAGCCGCAGAGCCTGCCGCGTCAATCACACCCACAATCGTCTGAATCGGCACGGTCTGCCCTTCGCCGACTTTGATCTCCTTCAGCACGCCCGCCGACGGCGACGGAATTTCCGCATCCACCTTGTCCGTGGAAATCTCAAACAGCGGCTCGTCGCGCTCCACCTTGTCGCCGGGCTTCTTCAGCCATTTGGTGATGGTGCCTTCAAAAATGCTCTCCCCCATCTGGGGCATTACAATGTCAACGGCCATGATCGCTCTCCTCTTCTCGTTAAAATCCTAATACCGCGCCAGTTCCTTCGCGGCAGAAAAAACTTTTTTCGCGTTGGGCAAGAAATATTCTTCCAGCGTGGGCGCATAGGGCACGGGCGTATCGAGCGAGGTCACGCGCACCAGCGGGCCATCCAGGTCCTGGAACGCCTTTTCAAACAGGATCGCCGCGATTTCTCCGGCAATTCCGCCGGTCTTTGTGTCTTCGTGAACCACGAGGCATTTGTTCGTCTTCTTCACCGAATTCAGAATCGTCTCTTCATCGAGGGGCAGCAGCGTGTGCAAATCGATCACTTCCGCCTCGATGCCTTCTTTCGCCAGCGCGTCCGACGCTTCAAGCGCAGTGTGCATCATTGCCGCGTAGGAAAGGATCGTCAGGTGCCTTCCTTCGCGCCGCACGACGGCCTTGCCGATGGGCACGGTGTAATCGCCGGAAGGAACTTCTCCTTTGATGCGCCGGTAGAGGAATTTGTGTTCGAAGAAGAGCACTGGATTATTATCCCGCACCGCCGCTTTCAACAGCCCTTTGGCGTCGTACGGCGTCGAGGGATAAATCACCTTCAGCCCCGGGGTGTGAACAAAATACATCTCCGGATTCGCCGAATGGAACGGCCCGCCATGCACGCCGCCGCCCGACGGCCCGCGAATCACCATCGGCGCCGGCGCATTCCACAGGTAATGCCCCTTGGCCACAAAATTCGTGATCTGGTTGAAGGCGCAAACGATGAAGTCAATGAACTGCATTTCACAAATCGGCCGCAGGCCCAGGTAGCTCATTCCGCACGCGGCGCCGATGATGGCGCTCTCGCTGATCGGCGTGTCGATCACCCGTTCCCAGCCAAACCGCTCGAGTAACCCTTCGCTGGTCTTGAAGGCTCCCCCGTACACGCCGACATCTTCCCCGAGCAGCACTACCGTCGGATCGCGTTCCATCTCCTCAAACATGGCCTGCTTGATGGCTTCGAGAAACGTGACTTGCGTTCCGTTCGTCGCGGCGGCGCCATTGGTCCTCGCCATGGTCACCTCCGCGCCTTTCTCGAAGCAGTCGCCCGTGCGGTTTTCGCCGTTTTCTTTGCCGCCGCCTTTACGGCCACCTTCGCCACCGGCTTTCCGTCGTTAGCGGATTTCGCCTCACTCGCGGGCTTCCCCACAGCAGTCTGCGTGTCGCCAAAGTGAATTGGAGCGTTGGCGCCGCCGGAGCCTTTGCCCGATCCGAATCCCGGGATGGTCCACACCGCTGCGACACTCGATTTCGGCGGCGTTACTTCGGCAATGGGCCGCTCCCATTTCGCGCGGATCTTGTGGCATTCGTCCCCGGTGCAGTACACGCCCGTCTCGGCCAATTCCCCCGGAGGCAGGGGCGAATTTTCCGCAAACTCCCGCTCGCTGGCGAGCAGCGTGTCGAGCTTCTGCTCGATCTCTTTCTTGCCGCCGGCGTCGAGAAGCTTTTCGCTTGTCAAAAACTTTTCGTGCAGCGTGATGGGATCGCGCGCCTCCCAGTAAGAGCGCATTTCCTTCGGCACGTACTCGGCCGGGTCATGCTGCGCGTGACCCAACCGCCGGAAAGTCTTGGCCTCGATGAGGATTGGTCCCTCGCCCGCGCGGGCCCGTTCGACTGCTTCTTTTGCCGCCGAGTACACCGCGACCACGTCATTCCCATCTACGATGTAACTCTCGATACCGTAAGCTTTGGCGCGGTCGGCCAGGTTTTCGAGCGGCACCTGCCTGCCGACCGGCGTCGAATATGCCCATAGGTTGTTTTCCAGCACCAGGACGAACGGGGCCTTCTGCGTAGCCGCAAAATTCAATCCTTCGTGAAACACGCCGGTCGAGCTGCCGCCGTCGCCAATCCAGGTCATCGCTACGATCTTCTGCCCCAGGTAACGCCCGGCCATCGCGACGCCCACCATCACGGGAATTAAATCGCCCAGCATCGAAATCGGCGAAACGATGTGCAAATTGTCCAGGTCGCCGAAGTGGCTCGTGCCATCCTTACCCTTGGTCGGCGAGTCGTATTTCGCCATGTGCTGCATGAAAATGTCGCGCGGCGGCACGCCCTTCACCAGCAGCGCCCCGATATTGCGGATCATCGGCGCCAGCCAGTCCTTCTTTTCCAGCGCGTACGAAGTCCCCACGGAAATCGCTTCCTGGCCCAGGCTGGAATAAAGCCCTCCGACAATCTTGTTCTGCCGGAACAGCTTCACCATGGTGTCTTCGACGGCGCGGTTCAGCCGCATGTAGTAATACAGGTCCAGGTACTGCTGCCGCGTCAATTCCTTCTTCATCCCCTGCTCCAGGTTCTACGCTGAAACCGTAACGAACCGTTCGGCGTGCTCCAGTCTCTCAAGCAGTTCTTTCTTCGATGCCTCTTGCATCTCCCGCCCGAACAATTCTCCCAAGTGCCTCGCGATCCGCGGCGCCACTTCCTCTTGCTCAACGGTCCGCCCCAGCAGTTTTTCCAGCGAGGTCGCCTTGCGGTCCGCGATCCCACACGGCACGATCAGGTCGAAATACCGCAAATCCGTCGAAACGTTATACGCAAATCCGTGCGAAGTCACCCAGCGGCTGATGTGCACGCCGATGGCGGCCAGCTTTTCTTCGGTGTCTCCGCTCTTCACCCAGATCCCGGTTTTTCCCGCAACGCGCTCCGCAGTAATTCCAAATTCGGAGGTCGCCCGAATCATCGCTTCTTCCAGCATCCGCACATACCAAACGACGTCCCGCCGGATCGCGCCCAGATTCAGGATCGGATATCCGACGATTTGTCCCGGCCCGTGATAGGTGATGTCCCCGCCGCGGCTGGTCTCGTAGTATTCCACGCCTTTCTGCCGCAACAGATGTTCTGAAGCCAGCAGGTGCTCGCGCTTGCCGTTTCGTCCCTGCGTGATCACGTGCGGATGCTCGCAAACGAGAAGCACATCTTCAATCGCACCGGCTTTGCGCGCCGCTACGATGCGTTTCTGCAGCGCCCACGCTTCCGCGTAGCCAATCAGCCCGAGATCGATCGTGTGGCAACGGTTCATTAGCCGGATCCGAAGGTCAACAGTTGAAGGTCAAAAGGGCAAAGAAGGCCGCTGAACTAGAATTTTCCCTTCAGCTTTGAGCTTTCGACTGTCAACTCTTTCCCATCTTCCCATCGCGTGTCACCAATCACGAGTCACTACACATTGATCTGCAACCCTCTCACGCTCGCAAACGCGTCGCCCATCCCTTCCCACACGGTCGGGTGCGCGTGGATCATGTTCATCATGTCGTCGATGGTGCCTTCGAGGTTCAGCACCGCCGCCGCTTCGGCGAGAATTTCCGTTGCCAGCGGCCCGATGATATGAATCCCCAGCACTTCGCCGTACATCTCTTCGGAAACGACCTTGATGAACCCGCCGTGATTCCCCAGAATCGTCGCTTTGCTGTTTCCTACAAACGGAAACTTTCCGGTTTTCACCGAGTATCCCGCGTCGCGCGCCTGCTTTTCCGTCAGCCCAATCGAGCCAATCTGCGGTTCGCAATAGGTGGCGTTGGGAATCCGCGTCTTCACGATCTGGTGCGCCGGCTTTCCGGCGATGTGCGTTACCGCGACGATTCCTTCCATCATCGCCGCGTGCGCCAGTTGCGGCAGGCCCGCAACGATATCGCCGATGGCATACAGCCCCTTCTCCGCCGTCTCCATATAATCCCCGGCGTGCACGAACCCGCGCTCCAGTCTGGCCTTTGATTTCTCCAGCCCGCAATTCTCCGTCATCGGCTTGCGGCCCACCGCCAGCAGCAGTTTTTCCGCCTGCAGTGTTTGTGTTTTCCCGTCCTTGTCCTTGAACGAAACCGCGACGCCCTTCGCATCCTTCCTCACCGACTCTACCGCGCTGCTCGTATAAATCTGGATATTTTTCTTCCGGAAGGTCTTGTCGAGTTCCGCGGAAACCTCTTCATCCTCCACGGGCACGACCCGCGGCAGCATCTCCAGAATGGTCACTTGCGTTCCAAACGAGTTGTATATGGAGGCGAATTCCACGCCGACGGCGCCCGCGCCAACGATGATCAACGTCTTCGGAATCTCCGGAAGCTCCAGGATCGAGCGGTTCGTAAGAATCGTCTTGTGGTCCGGTTCAATGCCGGGAAGCGATTTCGCTTCCGAACCGCTCACCACGAGGATGTTCGAAGCTTCAATCGCCGTCTTCTTGCCGTCTTTCTCGACGCTCACCCTGCCCGGCCCTTCATATTTGCCCCAGCCCTGCACCCACTCCACCTTGTTCTTCTTGAAGAGAAACTCAATACCCTTGGAGTGCTTCTTGACGATCTTGTCCTTCCGCGCCAGCACGTTTGCCCAGTTGATCTTCAGGCCGCTGACTTCAAACCCCAATTCCGCGCCGTTTTTGAATTGATCGTAGACTTCCGCGTGGTGAAGCAGCACCTTGGTGGGAATGCAGCCAACGTGCAAGCAGGTCCCGCCCAGAAACGGGTCCTTCTCCACGACGACTGTTTTCAGGCCAAGTTCGCCCGCCCGGATCGCCGCCACGTACCCACCCGGACCGCTTCCGATAATCGCCACGTCGTACTTTGCCACGCGTATTCTCCCTTCCGCAGGGGCCAAGACGGGTAAGTTGAGTGCTACCTCACCGCAGTCACGCTCGAACAAGTTCGAGGGGATCAGGCCGATAAGACGGGGCGCCAGACGGACAAAAAGCCGCCTGCCCATACGGCGCAGACGGCTGCGTCCCAGCAAACATCAAATTTTAACAGCCGCCCGCCGCCCTCGCAACCTCAGCTTCCGCGCGGATGGTCGGCCATCTGTTTCCGGTATGCCGGCCAAACGTCCACCTGACAGTAAGCCGGTAAACGATGGGGCGCTACCCGTTTTCAACTCAGTTCTGGCTTCGCCAGGATGAATTCGGACGGCCGCTAAACGAGATTTGAATCAATGCGAGGGTAGCGCCTTGCGAGGGGGCCTTTCGACCGTAAAGCGCAGCCGGTCATGTGCGTGGAATGACGCGCGAATGATATGCTGCGGCGCGAGTGAAGGGGGCTTGGTGAAGCGGATAGCCGTAGTTTCCATCTTGGCGCTAGTCGTTTTGGCGACGGCAAACAAAACGCGAGCGCAATCGGCCGAATCGTCAGCAGAGAAGAAAATCGAAGCGATTTTCTCGAGTGTGACTTCTCCGGACGAGCCCGGTCTCGCTGTTCTGGTGCGCAAAAACGGCGCAAACGTGTTCGAACGGGGCTACGGCGTGCGTGACCTCCGGTCAAAGACGAAGATAGACGCCTGGACAAATTTCCGGCTGGCGTCTTTTACCAAGCAGTTCACCGCGATGGCTATCATGCTGCTTGTGCGCGACGGGAAAATCCGCTATGAGGAAACGCTCACGGAAATCTTTCCCGATTTTCCAGCGTACGGAAAATCGATTACTATTCGAAATCTTCTGAATCACACTTCCGACTTGCCGGATTACGAAGACTTGATGGTGGCAGCCGAAAAAGCGAAGGGACCGCTTTGGTCGCCGGATCACCAAATCCAGGACGGCGAAGTTTTGGAATTGTTGAAGAAAGAAAAATCCCTAAAATTTGCGCTGGCAACCAGCTGGTCCTATAGCAATTCCGGCTACGTGATTCTCGGCCTAATCGTCGCCAAAGTTTCAGGAAAATCGTACGGCGAAGCTCTGCAAAAAGGAATTTTTGCCCCGTTGAAAATGACTCACACCATCGTCTACGAAAAAGGAAAAAACGAAGTTGCGAATCGCGCGTTCGGCCACACAAAAGAAAACAACACGCTGAAAGAAACCGATCAGAGCGCAACTTCCGCGACGCTCGGTGATGGCGGCATCTATTCCAATCTGGAAGATCTCGCGAAGTGGGATGCGGCCATCACGCACCACGCTTTGCTCGGCGAAAAAGAAATGCGACCCGCCCTGATTCCGGTGAAACTCGCCGATGGCTCCGACCCGCACTGGCCGAAAGAACCGAGCGACGACAATCTGCACCCTGGCAAGCCCGTCTCCTACGGCTTCGGCTGGTTTCTTGACCCTTATCAAGGACACCAGCGCATGTGGCACACGGGAAGCACCATGGGTTTCCGCACCGTGATCGAGCGATTCTTCGACGATAAGCTCACCATCGTCATTCTTTGCAACCGCACCGACCTCGATCCGGAAAAATTCGCGCTGCAAGTTGCCGACGCTTACTTCTTCTCGCAGCAAGCCAAGTAGCAATCCCGCCACCCAAGAAGCTTTTGTCCTAGACCGCCAACCATTGAAGAGTTCAAAATGAACTGGTGTCTGTTTTGCTTAGATCTCCTGGTCATCAGAGATCTTCCATACGTCACGTTTCGGGTACATAGTTCGCCTCCATGAGCGATGCCACTTGCAGCCGGTGCGGTCAGACCTTTTCGATACGGTCCTTGTTTGACCTGAATGGCATAACCTATTGCGAAATGTGCGTGCAAAAGGCCTCCCAAGAGGCAAAACAGAGAGGGCAACTTTCCTCTTACGTGCCGCTCATCAACAAGTCCATTTGCGCGCGCTGTAACACATATATCGGAAGCTCGTCCGACGCCGTACAGATTGGAAATCTCCGATTCTGCGCAGCCTGCGGACCGTTGATCAAGGACTGGGATTATCCTCAGTGGCTGAAGGTGAGTCTCGCAGCCTTGCTTTTGTTGCTCGTTGTGGCGCTCGCCCACGGGCGGACGTATTTTCATGCTGGACGCGAGATGTACGTTGGCGAGCGGCTGGTGAAACAGGGACGATACGCAGAGGCGCTGCCGCACCTCAAAGAAACGCTGCGCACGGCACCGCAGTCGGATAAGGCGGCGCTGCTCGCGGCCAAAGCGGCGCTGCTGATCGGCGATGTCGACACCGCTGACAAAGCGCTGCACGGGCACAACGGCGGATATTTCGAAGATGCCAACAAGCCAGAGTTCAAAGAAGTAAATGACCTGTGGACGCGCGCCACCGGCGCCCTGGAAAAAGCCGGGCAGGCCGCCAAGCTGGCACAGCAGGACGGAAAGGAAATTGAGGCGGCCCAGCTCATGCACGCCGCGGCCGCGGGTTATCCGGAATTACCAAGTCTGGCTTTCGCCGCAGAAGTGTATGACGCGGGAGCTGCTTTTGCGCGCAAGGATTACGATATGTTTCTCGCCATTTCAAAGAAGCAATGGAGCGAGCATCCCGCCCCGGGTAC
>QHYF01000215.1 GCA_003224075.1 Acidobacteriota bacterium | reverse complement strand
ACTCGATTGCATCGCGCCGCGGAAAAAACGATAAGGAGACAATCGCGTATTTTCAAAGAAGACGGCGGCGCGACCAAGAAGCTAGAACCAGGCATGACTAAAGCGGGAATTTATTCCGGCCCGACGAGCGTCGGCTGGGACTCTGCTTTTTGGGTTTTCAACAGTCTCTTAAACTCTGGAGGAAACCGCTTTGTCGGTCGTCCGAAGCAGCGGCGCCTCGCGCCCGCGCGCCGACACCCTTTCCAGCGACTCGATCTCGCCATTCCGCACCAGCAGCGCACAATCGAAATTGTTGACCGTGGGGCAAACGTGCCGGGGCAAGAGATAAAGCGGTTCCCCGACCCGCGGACCTGCGGCTCCTCCCTCCACGGCCATGGGCAGATGCTCTTCACTGGGCGAAAGCGGCGTCAGTTCCGGACGTCCAACGACCACGCACGTGGGAACACCGGCGTCGGCTGATACTGCCTTGTGCCCGGCATCGCAGGTGACAATTCCCGCGCGTGGCCGGCTGACCACGCGCGTCAACACCAACACCGCCGGCCGATAGCCGTACTCCTTGGGGAGCTGCGCCAGGCTCGTGGCATCGCAATAGACAATGGTTCCAGGCGAAATCCGGTGGATGAACCCTCCCTTGCGAAAGCCTTCGTAAGAAAGCGAACACGGGAACGTCGGCGTTCCCGCCGTGATCACCTCCGGCACGCCCATTCCGCTGCGCTCGACCTCTCTCACAACCTTCAGCAAGTGATGGTAGCCGTCATGCGCCACCTCGGTCCGTTCGCGCTCTTCCAGTCCGCCATATTGGCCGTCGTAGTAGTGCAAACCGCGGAACTCCAGGCCGTCAGCGGTAATCGCGCGCGCTAGTGCGACAACTTCGCCGCTTTGGCTCTGCTCGATGCCAGTGCGGTTCATGCCAGGATTTATGTCGAGAAAAACCCCAGCGCGGCTGCCGCGCCATTGTCGCACCTGTTCTTCGTTCTCGGCCAGGGCGGAAATGCGCACCTCCGGGAACTGCTCCGCTATTTCCAGCACCCGGCGCGCATTTGCGCCTATACATGGATAGGCTAAGAGAACGTCTGCCGCGCCGCACTGGCAGGCCACCAGCAGTTCCAGCGTCGTCGCGCACTTGAAATTGCGGATGCCGCGCTCAACCAGCATGCGCACGGTGTAGCCGAGCTTTGCCGTCTTGATGTGCACGCGCCAGCGATCCACATCGCCGCCCAGCAGCTCCACCGTCCGCTCCACGTTTGAAGCAATGCTTTCCGGATACATCAGCAGTGAAGGGGTGAGCACATCTTCGATACCGGAGACTTTATAGCGCTGGTCCCAGGCGAATTCATTCAACATGGAGTTCTGCGCAGCCATCGCGGCCTCGATGATAGCGCGTAAATGCGCCTCGCAGCCACAGAGTACGCAAGCACCAGTTTTTCGGCCCCCCGCACACAGCCAACAAGCAACCCTGGTTGACCGCCTCAGTCCCTGATAGTAGGCTCTCTGAACTTTCATGTGCGCGACACGTCCCGACCTAGCCGCGCGTCCTGAGCCATCGGACTTGATTCGTGGCCTTGGTCTGTGGTCGGCGACCGCGATCGTCATTGGCGACACCATCGGCACGGGCATTTTTCTCGTCACCAGCGACATGGCACGTGCCGTCGGTTCAGCCAGGCTCGTTTTTGCCGCCTGGATTGTCGGGGGCCTCATCGTGCTTTTCGGCGCCTTCTGTTATGCCGAACTGGGCGCAGCCTTCCCCAAAGCAGGCGGCCCCTACGTCTACCTCACCCGCGGTCTCAGCCCCCTCTTGGGGTTCCTCTTCGGCTGGATGAGCTCGTTTCTTGAGCGGCCTGTGGCGATGGCTACGCTGGCGGCCGGATTTCTGCGATTCGTCGGATTTCTGTTCCCGGTTGTGGCCACACCCTTGTTCACACGCCATATCGGACGATACGACTTCGCCTTCACCGCGGCCCAGCCGCTCGCGGCGCTGGTGGTGCTGGCCGTCACCGCGATCAATTATTTGAGTGTGCGCATGGGCGGCGCTATCCAGGTGCTGCTGACATCCCTGAAGATAGGCACGATCATGGTGATTGTGGTCGCGGGCGTGCTCTTCGGAAAGCAAAATGCGATCGAAGCGGCACCCCTGGTCACGCCTCTGGGTTTGGGAACGATCGGTGCCTTGCTGACCGCCCTGGTTCCTGCCATGTGGGCCTACAACGGCTTCAATGACCTCGGCGACTTGGGCGAAGAAATTCTGCGCCCTCAAAAGAACATCCCTCGAGCCATCATCCTGGGACTGCTCACCGTGGGCGGTCTGTACTTGCTGGCGAATGTCGTTTACTTCCATACTTTGCCATTCGCAAAGCTGATGCAATCACAGCACGTCGCGTCGGATGTGGTCCAGTCGTTTGCCGGCTCTCGCGGCGCAGCTTGGCTGACGGTAGCCATGGCCATCTCCGCTCTCGGAGCTCTCCACGTCGTGGTCCTAACCGGCGCCCGCATTCCTTACGCCATGGCTCGCGATGGCGTGTTCTTCCAATTTGCCAGGCGCATTCACCCCTCCTTTCGCACTCCCAGCGGTGCGCTGATTTTCCTCGGCTCCCTCGCCGCGCTGCTCGCGCTCAGCGGAACTTACGAAGAGCTCTATTCGCTGTTCGTCTTTGCCGTGTGGATTTTCTTTGCGCTAACTGCGATTGCCTTGCTTCGTTTGCGCAAGAAAGAGCCCAACTTGTCCCGGCCGTACCGCGCCTGGGGCTATCCCTGGACGCCGCTCATCTTTTTGGTTGCCGCGGTCGCCCTTACCGTGAACTTGTGGATGATCCGGCCTGTGCGGTCCTCGCTAGGCCTGGCAGTCATCCTGGGAGGCATTCCATTCTTCTACCGCTGGCGCAAGTCGCCTGGCGCTTCCGCCGCAGCCCGCAGTCATGGTTAACCTGACGAAACTTCTTTTAGCTCCGTCAAACTGCATTTTTAATCTTTTCAGTTTGACACTCGCGAAGTCCCCACTTATCGTTCACAATGTGGCACGAATTTGTCCAAACATAGAGCCGGTGCCTCTTCCAGCTTGGGTTCCCCTTGTTGCCTGCGGGGCCATATTGCGGTGCCTCCAGACGGCTCAATGAGACCACGCATATAATGTTCGAGGTGAAAGGTTTTTCGCTGACGACGGATTTGCGGTTCCAGAAGAATGTGCCGTCTCTGTGCGGATTCTCGTTTTAATCACCACGGCAAGTTTGAGACTCGATTTCTCGTTCACGGAGGAAATCTTGAACGCGAGCATACGCCCGATTCCCGTTTCACTTGCAATGTGCGTGGTGACGTTCTTTCTTGGAATGACTGCGCTGACAGCTCAGAACCCGAATTTCCATAATGCGCCAGCGTCTGCCAAGGAATTGAAAAACCCCTATGAGGGGCAGCGATTGGCCTCTGCCAAGCCGCTCTATCATCTCCGCTGCGCCCGCTGCCACGGCGAGAACGGAGAAGGATCGGGAAACATCCCCGCTCTGGCCGGCGGCCGGGCGCAGTCTGCCAGCGACGGCGAACTCTTCTGGTACGTCACCAAAGGCGATGTAAACAATGGGATGCCGTCCTGGTCCACTCTACCGAGACAGCAAAGATGGCAGATCGTAACTTATCTGCGAGTTCTCGGAGGCTCCAAACCTGGTTCTCCCCGCGTGCGCACAACACCGGCCGAGGCCGTCGCTGCGGGCTTCAGCGCGCCCCCTCCGAAGGCTCCGTTCACCGATTACCGTTTCGAAAAGCCCGGCAAGATTCGAAAGATCACATTGCAGGACCTGCCCGCTCCGTTCGCCACGTCCTCGGCGGGCAACGGCCCGCAACTCGTGCCCCGTCCAGAGAAGGCCTGGCCGCAAGTCCCGGTTGGGTTCAAAGTGGAGCAATACGCCACGGGGCTCAACGATCCCCGGTTGATTCGAACTGCGCCCAACGGGGATTTCTTTGTCGCCGAAAGCCACACGGGCGATATTCGAGTCTTCCGCGGAGTAACCGCGGAGGGCAAGCCGGAACAGGCGGAAATTTTCGCCGAAGGCCTGAACCGCCCGTTCGGCATCAACTTCTATCCCCCAGGGCCCGATCCTCAATGGATTTATGTCGGGAATACCGACTCGGTTGTGCGATTCCCATACCAGAATGGAGATTTGAAGGCGCGCGGCCCTGCGGAACACATCGCGGATGTGCCTGGCGGCGACGGTCACTGGACCCGGGACATTCAGTTCACGCCCGACGGCAAGAAAATGTTCGTGTCCGTGGGTTCGGCTTCGAATGTGGACGACCCTGATACGACCCCAGCAGAGAAGAATCGAGCCGATATCCTCGAGTTCAATCCGGATGGGACGGAAATGCGCGTTTATGCCTACGGCATCCGCAACGCCGTGGGGCTGGCCATCAGTCCCACGACGGGCGAGTTATGGTGTTCCGTAAACGAACGCGACGCACTCGGAGACAATCTGGTTCCGGACTACATCACCCACGTCCAGGAATCCGGTTTTTATGGCTGGCCGTGGTGGTATATGGGCGGTCACCAGGATCCGCGGCATAAGGGCAAACATCCGGAGTTGAAAAACAAAGTCATCACTCCTGACGTAATACTTCATCCGCACAATGCCTCGCTGGAAATGACTTTTTACAACGGCAAGCAATTCCCGGCGGAATACCAAGGC
>QHYF01000209.1 GCA_003224075.1 Acidobacteriota bacterium | reverse complement strand
GTAATGCTCTTCGCCGGCCTTGTCGTAGCGGAGAAGTTTTCGCTGGAGGACGTCTTCGAGGAGTTCCGGCGTGATGACTCGTGCGGCATTTTCATTGGGACGCGCGGCGCGGACGGCCAGTTCGAGCGTGTTGTAAGCAGCGCGGGCGTCGCCATTCGCGAAGGAAGCAATGCGAAAGAGCATGTCTTCTGAGGCTTCGATGGATTCGCTGCCGAAGCCGTGTTCTTTATCGCCAAGGGCGCGGCGGAGAAGTTCGACGATTTGGGGCGTGGTGAGAGGATCGAGGACGTAAACCTTGGTGCGGGAGAGGAGCGGGGAGATCACTTCAAACGAGGGATTCTCCGTAGTTGCGCCGATGAAAATGATGTGACCGGCCTCGACATGGGGAAGAAAGGCATCCTGCTGCGCTTTGTTGAAGCGGTGAACTTCGTCGACGAAGACGATGGTGCGGTGGCCGGAGCGGGCTTTGTACTCGGCTGCGGACATGACTTCCTTGATTTCCTTGATGCCCGTAAGGACGGCGCTGAATGGCAGGAAATCGGAACGCGTGAGCCGCGCGATGAGGCGCGCCAGCGTAGTTTTTCCGCAACCGGGCGGGCCCCAGAAAAGCATGGAGCCGAGGTTGTCGCTTTCGATCTGAATGCGCAGCGGCTTGCCGGGCCCGAGAAGTTTTTCCTGGCCGATGAATTCATCAAGCGTGCGCGGCCGCATGCGCTCGGCGAGCGGCTGGTTGGCGGCGGGCACGCCGGGTTCCGGCGCCGGTGCAGGCAATTTTGAAAAGAGGCTCACGGTGATATTGGTGATCGCGAAGCGGCCGAGTTTTTGATGTGTGGAGCGGCGGCGGAGTTCCTTTGGCGGGCGGCTTCGTAAAACACTATGGCGGCAGCGGCGGCGGCATTGAGCGATTCGACGCCACTCGCCATGGGAATACGAATGCGCGCATCGGCGCTACGCTCGATTTCCCCGGGGAGGCCCGCGCCTTCGTTGCCGACCAGCAGCGCCACCGGCTGGCACCAATCGACTTCCCAGGGAGCAAGCAGCGGCTGCGCGTCGTCGCCTTTCTCATGTGCGATCGCTGAGCTATCTTTTTCATGTGTGCGATCGCCGAGCGATCTTTTTTCATGTGCGATCGCTAAGCGATCGACACTTTCGTGGACGCTGGAAGCCAGCGTGCGGACGCCAGCGACCTTGAACTGCGTCAGAAGAATCGCAAGCGATACTCCGGCAAGAATGGGAAGATGCAGGGCCGCGCCAGCGGAAGCGCGCAGAGCTTTCGGTGAATAAGGGCTCGCCGTGCCGCTGATACCGGAAGCCGCCGTGACAGCGCCCGTTGCCCCGAAAGCGGCAGCGGTGCGAAGGATGGTTCCGACGTTGCCGGGATCCTGGACGCCCGCGAGCACAACGAGCAAGGGAGCGCATGCAGAAGCCGAAGTGCGGACAAGGTCATCGAACGAGACCGAGCGAGGTTTGACAAGAGCTGCGACACCTTGGGGATGTTCGGTATCAGCGAGACCTTCGAAAAGGCGGTCAGTCGTTCGAAGAGTGGGAAAGGCCATCTCTGGCCGACCGATCAATGGAGCAAGACGTTCGTGGTGCCGCTCGCCGATTTCGCTGAAGAGAACGGCCTGGATGGGGCAGCCGGAACGCAGGGCCTCTTCGACGAGGCGAACGCCTTCAACGCCGACGAATCCGTCTTCCGTGGGCAGACCTCCGCGCAAGGCCATGCGAAAGTCCTTGAGCCAGCGATTGTCGCGGCTGGTGAGGAGCGCGGCGTCATTTGCCGGACGAGCGTTGCGCGGAGCTTTGCCCGAGGTAGCCATCACCGTGGAGGGTAGCAAATTTCTGGCTTCTCAGGCTAACTCTGACCCGACGGGCAAGCGGAGGGTCGGCCGAGACCGCAAGATGTTTGCCGACAGGGGGTTATTGCGCGGGTTACGGGGGTATGGTAGCGTCGCCCAAATAAGGGCAGCGCGGGCGGACGGCTGCAGGGTGTCATCACGACTTCGCCGAAGGCCAAAAAATTGCCGGCTGAATTGCTGCGCGTGAACGCGCAAACTCCAGAGGCGGATGTGCTGCGGTATGCGGCGCACTTTCTCACGCGCGGCAGTGTGATTGCGATTCCCACGGACACGTTCTACGGGCTTGCGGCCGACCCCTTCAATCTGGCCGCTGTGGACGAGATTTATCACGTGAAAGGGCGCCCGGAAACGAGGGCCCTGCCGATCCTCGTGAATTCGATTGACCAGGCGATTCTGCTTTCGCGCGAAGCGCCACGAAATTTCCTGCGGCTGGCGCAGGCGTTCTGGCCGGGGGCATTGACGCTGGTGGTGAATGCGGCGCATGGCATACCGCTCAAAGTGACCGCGGGGACGGGCCGCATCGCGCTGCGTTGGCCGAAAAGCGAGGTGGTCGGAGGCTTGATCGATGAATTCGACGGGCCGGTCACGGGAACGAGCGCCAATGTTTCCGGCTTTCCTTCCTGCGCGAGCGCAGCACAGGTGATGAAGCAACTCGGTTCACGTCTTCCGCTCGTTCTGGACGCCGGGCAAACAGGTGCGACGCTGGCCTCGACGATCGTGGAATTAAACGGGGACACGTGGAGGATCGGGCGGGAAGGAGCCATCCCCGTCGCGGAGATTGAAAAAGCTTTGAAGTAGCACCGTAATTCGCTACTTGCCGCTCGGTTGGAGGGTCGTGAGGAAGTTGTAGTCGCCGCTGGGGGAGAGGTCGAGGGCGCCGAGTGCGCGGCGATGGACCGAAACGACGTCATTAAACCATAGGGGCAGATTAGCGCAGAGTTGACAAAGACGCGGAGGGCATACAGAAGAAAAGCGACGGGAAGAGGGAGAGCTTGGAGTGTGGGTTGGGAAGTTAGCGTGGTGGGGCATAGGAGATTTTACCGAGAATGGCAGGGCCGCGCGCGCCAGTGGCCGACGGAAGATTCGCAGGGCGCCGATGGAATGTTTCGTAAGCAAGCAGGGCAAAAGCAAAGGCTTCCTTGGCGTCTCCAGCAATGCCGAATTGCGAAGAGGGCAGAACCTCGATGCCGGGAAGGGCAACCGAAAGTTGCGCGAGGATCAACGGGTTGCGGGCACCGCCGCCTGAGACAATGAGTTGGTGAATCCGCGTTTTCCGCAAAACGAACCGGTTGAGGGCGTCGACAATGGACAATGCCGTGAAGAGGGTCGCCGCACGGATGAGGTCGTTGGGCTTGGCTCGATAGCGGCGGCCGAGGGCGAGGAGCTTCTTTATGTAGGCGTGGCCGTAGTACTCGCGGCCCGTGGATTTTGGAGGAGCGATCTTCAGATAGGGATCGCGCAAAAGTTGGTCGAGGAGAGCGGGGATACTCCGGCCTCTGGCGGCGAGATGGGCGTTGTCATCGAAGCGCTGGCGCCCTCGGGTGAAATGCGATACGAGGGCGTCAATGAGCATGTTCGCAGGGCCAGTATCGAAGGCGAGGACTTGCTGCGGCCTGGCCGCAGGTGGAAGAACCGTGACGTTGGCGATGCCCCCGAGGTTGAGGGAGACCCGGCCAAGTTTCGGATGGCGATAGAGGAGATAGTCGACGTAGGGGACGAGTGGCGCGCCCTGACCGCCAAGGGCAATGTCCGCGGGGCGAAAATCGCCGACCGTGGTGATCCCCGTGCGCGCGGCGATGACCGATGCCTCACCGGTCTGAAGGGTAGAAGCTGTCGGCGAGCCAAAATACTTGCTCGGGAGGCCCTGATGGAAGATGGTCTGGCCGTGACTGCCGATGAGCGCTATTTTTGATGGCGGCACGCGAAAGTGGCGGCAGGCGGAGAGAGCGGCCGCAGCGAAGAGTTCCCCCAAACGAAAATTCAGTTGACTGAGACCACCGGCGGAGACAGGGTGTTGCTCGGCGACGCGAAAAATCTCTTCGCGAAGGGCAGGAGGGAATTTGTTGGATGTGTGTCCGAGGAGCTTGGCATTGAGATTCGGTGGCGCGCCTGAGATGCGCGCGAGCGCAACGTCGATACCATCAGCAGAGGTGCCCGACATCATGCCGAGGACGAGCATGGGCTTTGCGCTCATGAGATTTGTTTTTTGAGTTCCGCAAGGAGATTCAAAGCGTCAAGGGGCTTCAGCTGGTCGAGGTCGGCGCCGCGGAGTTTTTCAAGAACCTCGCGATCCAGGGCCGTGAAAAGCGCCTGCTGATGGCCGTTGTGGCGCGCGGGATCAACCGCGCCAGGAGAGAGAGTCTCGCTGAGTTCGTGCTCGCTCTGTTCGTGTTTTTTCAGGACTTCGCGGGCGCGCTCGATAACGCTGCGGGGAAGGCCGGCGAGGCGGGCAACTTCGATGCCGTAGCTTTTGTCGGCGCTGCCGGGCTCGACGCGGCGCAGAAAAATAATTTCGCTGGGCGTTTCTTTGACGGAAACATGGACGTTCTTGACCGTAGGAAGAAGATCGGCGAGCTCGGTGAGCTCGTGATAATGCGTGGCGAAGAGCGTGCGCGCACGCGTGTGCTTCTGCAGATGCTCGACGACGGCCCAGGCGATGGAAAGGCCGTCGAACGTGGCCGTGCCGCGCCCGACTTCGTCGAGAAGGACCAGGCTCGCGGGAGTGGCGTGATTGAGGATGGCCGCGACTTCACTCATCTCAACGAGAAACGTGGAACGCCCGCGAGCGAGATTGTCGCTAGCGCCGATGCGCGTGAAGATGCGGTCGGTGATGGGCAGCTTGGACTGGCGAGCGGGAACGAAGGAGCCCATTTGAGCCATGAGGACGATGAGCGCGGCCTGGCGGAGATACGTGGATTTGCCGCCCATATTGGGGCCGGTAATCAGAAGAAGCTGCTGGCGGCCAGGCTCGAAGCAAAGATCGTTGGGAACGAAGCGCTCGCCTTTTTGACGCAGAAGCTCTTCGATGACGGGGTGGCGGCCGCCAACGATGAGGAGTTCGCCGGCGGCGTTGAATTCGGACCGCGCATAGCCGCGATCTGCGGCCAGCTTTGCAAAAGCACTCAGGACGTCGAGTTGCGATACCGCCGCGGCAGTGCGGCGAAGCCGCGCAGCCTTCGCGGCGACCCCGGAACGGATGTCGACAAAGAGCTGGCGCTCGATTTCCAGGATGCGCTCGTCGGCGGCGAGGATTTTGTGTTCGTACTCCCTGAGCTCCGGCGAGGTGTACCTCTCGGCATTGACCAGTGTTTGTTTGCGTTCGTAGTCCGCGGGAGCGAGATGCAGATTCGGTTTCGAGATTTCGATGTAGTAGCC
This sequence comes from Acidobacteriota bacterium, assembly GCA_003224075.1. Taxonomy (GTDB): domain Bacteria; phylum Acidobacteriota; class Terriglobia; order Acidiferrales; family UBA7541; genus Acidiferrum. The sequence goes on along the minus strand of QHYF01000209.1, from coordinate 3,589 downwards.
AAAAACCTGATTGAAACGAATCTTGAGCGAAGCGATGTTGGTGCGCTTGCGCTCGCGCTCCTCCATGGCAGCAATGATCTGCTTGCTGTGCTGGCTGAGATTGCGAAGTTCGTCGAGCTCGGCGTGATAGCCGCTGCGAATTATCCCCGGATCGGTGGCCAGGGCCGGCGGCTCATCGGCAATGGCGCGTTCGAGGCGTTCGCGGACATCCGCGAGCTCATCGATCTCCTGGTGGAGGTGGCGAAGAAGTTCGCTGCCACCAACCGGGGGCGGCGTGAGAAAATTCTTCAGCACCGGCAGCTGCGCAAGAGACTTGCGAAGCGCGACCAGCTCGCGGGGCGTGGCCAAACCCAATGTGATGCGGCCGGTGAGCCGCTCAAGGTCGAGGATTCCCTTGAGCTCTTTGCGAATTTCGCCGCGAACGACGACTTGCTGTACGAGATGTGCGACGGCATCCAGGCGGGCCTCGATGGCTTCGCGGCCGATCAGCGGGCGAAGGACCCAGGAGCGCAACAGGCGCGCGCCCATGCCCGTAACGGTAACGTCAAGCGCGGCAATCAGCGTGGCAGGGCCGCCGGCGCGGGCGGATTCCTCCGTGAAGATGGGATTGAGTAGTTCCAGGTTCCGGACGGAGACGGGATCGAGGACAAGGGCATGGTGCTGTTCGTAGTAACGGACGCCGTCGAGATGGCGGAGAGCTTCGATGCTGGATGCGCCGACGTTCTTACTGGTGGCGTCTGAACGGTCGCCGCGCGCGGCGTTTTCGCGGAGATAGTGAACGATGGCGCCCGAGGCGGCCAGGGCTTGTGCGTGCTCGTCAAGGCCGAAGCCGGTGAGTTCAGCGACGCCAAACTGTTCGCGGAGAATGCGCTCGGCATAATCCCGCTGGAAGACCCAGTCTTCGAGCCGGGATTCGACGCCGCCCGCGCCTTCGAGCAGCGATGTTTTTGCAGTTTCGAAAAGCTGCTGCGGCCGGGGAAGCAGAGTTTCTCGGGGACGAAGAAGCTGCAGTTCGTCGCGGAGCGCCTCATCCGCGCGGGCGCCGGAAAATTCGGTGGCCTGAAATTCTCCCGTGGAAAGATCGACATAAGCAAGCCCGATGGGTGAACCCGATGGATGTCTGGCAACGGAAGCGAGGAAATTGTTTTCGCGGGCGTCGAGGACGGCAACATCGGTGGCGGTACCGGGAGTGATCACGCGAACCACCTCGCGGCGGACAAGCTTTTTCCCCGGGCCGGGCTGCTCCATCTGGTCGCAGATCGCGATTTTGAAACCAGCACGGATCAAACGCGCAATATAGCCTTCGGCGGCGTGATACGGAACGCCACACATGGGAATGGGCTGGCCTTTTTCGCGGTTGCGAGAAGTGAGAGTAATCTGCAGCTCGCGCGAAGCGATCATGGCATCTTCGTAGAATAGTTCGTAAAAATCGCCGAGGCGGAACAGCAGCAAGGCGTGCGGATAGCGCGCTTTGATGGCGTGATATTGCTGCATCAACGGTGTGGTCGGCTCGCTCATTCAGTGGCCATCAGTTTCGAATGCCCAGCTGTGTCAGCAAAAAGGCGTAATCGAGCGCGATCTCGCGCAAATAATCGTAACGGCCTGAAGCGCCGCCATGCCCCGCGCCCATATTGATCTTCAGCAGCAATGGATTCGAATCGGTTTTCAGCATCCGCAGCTTTGCCACGTATTTTGCCGGCTCCCAGTACATCACTTGGCTATCGTTCAAGCTCGTTTTTACGAGCATCGTAGGGTAATCCTTACGTTCCAAGTTTGTGTAAGGGCAGTAGCTCTTCATGCAGAAATAATCCTCCGCAGTTTGCGGATTACCCCACTCCTCGTATTCGCCGATGGTCAGCGGAAGCGATGGATCAAGCATCGTGTTCAGCACATCCACAAATGGGACATGACTGATGACGATTCGAAAGAGGTCGGGCCGCATGTTCGTAGTGGCGCCCATCAAAAGGCCACCGGCGCTGCCGCCTTCGATGACGAGTTTCTGTGAGGTGGTGTAGCGCTGGGCGATGAGGTGTTCGGCTGCGGCAATGAAATCGGTGAATGTGTTGCGTTTCTGCTTCATGCGTCCAGCGTCGTGCCAGGGTTTGCCGAGCTCCCCGCCACCCCTGATGTGGGCTACAGCGTAGATCACACCGCGATCCAAAAGGCTGACACGATTCGAACTGAAGTTCACCGGGACGGACATGCCGTAGCTGCCGTATCCATAGAGAAGAAGCGGGGCCGAGCCATCACGCGGCGTGTCCCGGCGGTAGACGATGGAAAGCGGCACGCGGGTGCCGTCCGAGGCCGTGGCATGCAACCTCTCGCTGACGTACTGCGACGGATCGTAACCGCCAAGAACGGGCTGCTGCTTTCGAAGCGCGCGCTCGCGGGTATGTACGTCATAGTCGAAGATTGAGCGAGGCGTCTGGAACGATTCATATTGAAATCGCAAATGGGCAGAGTTGAACTCCGGGTTCTCACCAATGGAAGCATTGTAGGCGGATTCTGTGAATTCGATGCGGTGTGAGGCAGCCAGAGCGCTTGCGTCGCCCGCATTCAAATCCACTACGCGAAGATGGGGAAGGCCGCCTTCGCGTTCGAAAAGAACAAGGTGGGTCCGGAAGACCTGCATTGCAGCGAGCATCACCTCCCGGCGATTTGGAATGATCTCGCGCCAGGATTCGCGCCGAGGATCAGTTGCGGGCGCGGTCACGAGCCGGAAGGTACGGCCACCTGAATTCGTTCGAATATAGAAGACCGCCTCGCCTCCTTCGCCCTCCAATCCGGGATGATGGTCGGCGTAATACTCATGATCATCTTCGCGCACCGTGATTATTTGAAACTCAGCGGAAGGCTGGTCGGCGCGCAGGAACCGGACCTCGCTCGCGGTGTGGCTCGCGATGGTGAGCAGAAGAAACACGCGGCTGCGGGTGCGCTCCACTTCGATCCGGAATCGTTCGTCTAGCTCTTCGTAGACCAAGTGGTCCGGCTCCGTGGAGTCCAGGACATGCCGATAGAGGCGGTGGGAACGCTTCGTGACTTCGTCCTCAACGGTGTAGAAAAGTGTGCGATTGTCGGCGGCCCAGGCGACGCTTGTGACGCGCTCGATTTGCTCGGGAAGGGTAGCGCCCGTATGGAGATCTTTGATGTGAAGGGTATATTGGCGGAAGCCGGTCGTATCGGTCGAATAGGCGAGTAGCTGATTATCGTCACTGACCTCGAAGGAACCCAGCCCAAGAAACGAATGTCCCTCTGCAAGCTGATTGAGGTCCAGCAGCAACTCTTCGGGGGAACCGTCTGTATCGCGCCGCCGGAAGTGAAAGGCGTACTGCTTGCCTTCCTCGGTTCGGGTGAAGTAGAGATAGCCGCGGAGCAGATAGGGGACCGAGAGATCCGTTTGCAGGATGCGGCCAAGCATTTCCTGGTACAGCTTTTCCTGAAAAGCTTCGGTGGGCTTCAATATCGCGTCCGTATAAGCATTCTCTGCTTCCAGGTAGGCGATAACTTCGGGGTTTTCTTTATGGCGGAACCACGCGTAATGGTCGACGCGGCGGTCGCCGTGTAACAGATGCTCCACTGGGTCGCGCCG
>QHYF01000208.1 GCA_003224075.1 Acidobacteriota bacterium | reverse complement strand
GCGAGCCTAATCGGGCTGGGAGTATTGTTCTTGTTCGGAGGATGGGCGTTGGAACGCGCGCGGCGGCAACTGGTCGCGCGAGTCGCGGGAGGGGCACGATGAGTCCATCGCGGAAGGGGATCATGCTGGCGGTGCTGCAGTTGGCACTTGTCGCCAGCCTGGGAGCGAAATATGCAATCGATCGCGCGCGGTTTCCGCGCGTCTGGGCGCAGACGGTGGCCTACGACCCCGATTTGCCGATTCGCGGCCGGTATTTAAGCGTGCGATTGCGCGTCGATGCAGGTCGCGTCTATGGCGGTTCGGAACCGCCAAAAGGCAACGTCGTAAATTTTTGGAGCGACCAACGAGATGTTTATCTGCACGCAGAGGGCGGGCGTCTGATGGCAGATCCCGCGCCACTGCCGACGGGCCTGCGCGTGACGCGTTGGAGAACGCGCACCGGGGAACTAGCAGCGGCGCTCAGCGAGCCAGTGGATTTCTTTCTGCCAGAGCACGCCGTCGATCCATCGTGGCGCAAGGCGGGTGAAGAATTGTGGGTCGAGGTGACCGTTCCGGCAAAGGGGCCGCCGCGGCCGATTCGGCTGGCAGTGAAGCGCGGAGACACGTTTACGCCGCTCGAAATCAAATGAAATGCGGACCGCCCCGCTCGATACCCGCGGGAGAGACGATCCGCATTTTCTTCCGGGTGTCGGCTGAACTTCTCTGCTCTTACGAGCGGGCTTCGCGACGGATGAACGACCAATCTAGAAAATAGCCGAGGCCAATGGCGAGAGGAATGATGCCAAAGACGGCGGCGACCCAAGTGTCCGGCTCTGCTTCAATCCGGGCGATCAACCCGAAGGTAATGATGTAGCCGATTGCTCCGCTGACGAGCAGGATGCCCGCGCGGCGCGAACGCGCCGCCTGGGTCAGCTCCGGTTCCATCGGAATCTCGACTCCGCGGGCAATAGCCGCAAGCCGCTCTTCACTGCGAAGCTTGCGGACTCGGTAATAGGTGTACATGGCCCCGAGGGGAATGCCCAACGACATAACCACGGCCACAAGGCCGATGATATCTCCGCCCATGATGCGCTCCTTCTTCTGTGCGCCGCTCAGGCGCGCTTTGTGTGGAAACCACTGCCATGGAAAGGTACGCGAGGAAAGCGGGAAAAGTTCCCGGAAATTAGAAAGCGCGTCCGGCTTGCTGCGCGCTAGCCGAGACGATCCTCCTCGCCGGATGCTCAGTTGATCTCGTGAACCAGCATGGTTGCGTCAATGGCAAGATTGGGGTAGCGGACAGGGGAGCCGGCGGAAGCCGGAGCGTGCCGGGCGGTGGCGGTGAAGCCGCCACCAGAGCATTCGACGGAGTAGGAATAGCCGTCGCGTTCGGTGCGGGTCATCGACAGCGAATGGGAGGAGATGAGTTCGTCCAGCAAAATGCAGCGGCCATTCAACGCGATGTAGCCGCGTTCCGCCTGAGCGATCTGGAGCAAGTCGCTGCGCACGCCCGTAAGGCTAATCGCCTGTGTGGAAGCCGTCCCTTGATCCATGGTTGGCATTTTCTTCAGATAAAAGTGGTACACGCCAAAAAGAATGGCAGCGGCAACGAGGATCATGGCAAGAGCGCGCATAGAGGAATTGTGGCCTCGACCGGCGCGTCCCGCAAGCCGAGGGCATGCGACCGTGCGTTAGGAAACAACGGCCTCCTTTTTCGCCCTGGCTCGCAGCCGCTCTGCTAGAGTTGTTGGTACCGTCGAATCCTCCTTCGCGGTGTAACGGTTCCCGTTCGGACAGACGAATGAATACCACCGCGCCGCCACTTGAACCGCATGCCATCGAAAGACTGCGAGAAGTAGAACTCGAAGAAGCTCGCGCGATTCAAAGTGTGATGCTCCCGGCGGAACCGCTGCACGCAGGCGCAGTGATGATCTCGCACGAATTTCAGCCAGTGACCGCTGTGGGGGGCGATTTTTTGGATTATTTCGAGCTGACCGACGGAAGCATCGGCTTGTATCTCGGTGATGTGTCCGGCAAGGGGCTGCCTGCGGCGCTGTATGCGGCGCTTGCAGTGGGAACATTGCGCGGCGTGCATAAGACGGGCACGTTGCCGAGCGATGTCCTCGCCACTTTAAACCGGCGGCTGATGATTCGGGGCATGCCCCGGCGCCACGCAGCCATCCAATATGCCGTTTTCGACCCGCGCAGCCACGAGGTTCGAATCGCGAGCGCCGGCATGCCAGGCCCCTTTCATCTTTCCGCAAAGGGCTGCCAAATGCTGGAGCTGTCCGGGATCCCGCCTGGATTGTTCGCCGGAACGAGCTACGAAATGCTCACGCTGCGCTTGGAGCCAGGCGACTCTGTGTTTTTCTGCACTGATGGGCTCCCGGACGCCTTCGACCGGCGTGGAAAACAGTTCGGAATTGCGCGACTGCAGGGACTTTTCTGCGCTGAACCGGTTGCCTCGCCCGCAGAGTTGCTAGGCCGGGTCTTCGCCGCGCTTCAGAGTTTTTCGCGCGGATGCCAGCAGCACGACGATATGGCCGCAGCGCTCTTTCATTATTCCTGCTGAGGATTGCCCCTGTCCCGAAAAGAGGCGCCCAGTGCATGCAACGGATGGCGGGGAAAAGCCGTCGAAGAAGTGTTGCCCAAAGGGCGATGACGTGAATCTCCCGCGCTTTGTGCGATACCGCGCAGTGGCGTAAACTGAATGTTTCGCGATCCCGTCTAATTGCGAGTGAGGCCTCCTTTGACGAACTCGAACCGTTGTCGCCTGATTCCGATCTTTTGCGCGCTGATTTCGCTTGCAACTTTGGCTCTGGCCACGGTGCAAGTGGCGCAAGCTGCTCCACCGGATGCCCAGGCGAAGCGCTCGCCGCTGCTGGCGGCACTGCAGACCGAGTTAGAACGCTCGATGAAGACGTTGAGCGCTCAGGACCCACGCGCATACTACCTGGGCTATACCATCACTGACAGTCAGAGAGTGGAAGTCTCCGGTTCGAACGGTGCCCTTCTTAACAGCAACGAGGCGCGCAACCGCTGGCTGGAGGTTTCCATTCGAACCGGAAATTACAACCTGGACAATTCGCACAAGGTCGGTGAGCGGCAGATGCAGAGTGGCGGGCCGGGCGCGCCCGTGCCCATCGACGATGACGCCGAGGTAGACCGACAAGCAATACCGGGCGGCAGCCGAAGCCCTGATTAAGATCAAGACGGGAAAAGAAGTGAAAGTGGAAACGGTGGAAGGGCGCGCTCCGGATTTTTCGCGCGAAGAACCGCACACCTACATCGGACCGCAGGTTTCCATTGCCGTGGACCGCAAGCCGTGGGAGGAAAAGGTCCGCGCCTATACAAAGGCGTTCCGCGATTCGGCCGCGATCATCAATTCGATTGTGACCTTCACGGCGCAAGCCCAAAACGTTTATCAGGTGACCGCCGAAGGAACGCAACTGCAATTTGGGCAAATCCGCTACCGGCTGGAACTTTTCATTCAAGGCAAGGCCCCGGACGGGATGGACATCAATCGCTATTACAACTTTGACTGGGTGAATCCGGCGGACGCGCCGGACGATAAAGCAGTCTCTGCGGCGGAAGCGACGATGCGAAAGGAATTAGAGGGACTGGTCGCGGCCCCCATCAACGATCCGACCGTCGGGCCAGCGCTACTGACAGGGCGCGCGGCGGCCGTGTTTTTCCACGAAGTCTTCGGGCACCGCGCCGAAGGTCACCGGCAGAAAGACGTCACCGAGGGGCAGACGTTTTCGAAAAAGGTGGGCGAACAGATCCTGCCGGATTTTCTGAGCATCACCGACGACACAACCATGAAGAAGCTCGGCTCTCAGGATCTGCTGGGCTCCTACCAGTTCGATGATGAAGGCGTACCGGCGCAGCGCGTGACCCTGGTGGATCACGGTGTGCTGAAGAATTTTGAAATGTCGCGGTCGCCGCTGGTGGGGTTTCCGCATTCGAATGGGCACGGGAGGCGGCAGCTTGGCGCAACACCGGTGTCTCGCCAGGGTAATTTGATCGTGCAAAGCAGCAAGGCGGTGACGAACGCGCAACTCCGCGCGAAGCTGATCGAATTAATCAAGGCGCAGGGCAAGCCGTTCGGATTGTTGATCGACGACATCGCCGGCGGATTTACATTCACCGGACGCGGGCAGCCCCAGGCGTTTCAGGTGCTGCCGCTGGTGGTTTACAAGGTTTTTCCGGACGGGCGCCCGGACGAATTGGTGCGGGGAGTGGATATCGTGGGAACTCCGCTGGCCGCACTGACAAAGATTGCCGCAACGGGCGACACCACGGAAGTGTTCAACGGCTACTGCGGCGCGGAATCCGGCTCCGTGCCGGTTGCCGCCGCGTCGCCGGCGATTTTGACTTCTGAATTGGAAGTGCAGAAAAAAGAGAGTTCGACCGACCGGCCGCCGATCCTCCCGCCGCCCGCGCACGATACGGTGAAGACGAGAGGCCAACAGTGATGCGCATGGAGAGAATGGCAGGACTGGCTTTGTTCCTGGTTACATTTGGATCGGTTGCAGCCGCAGGGGCGCGGGTTCCTTCCGATAACGACCATACGCTGCAAGCAATGCGCGATGAGATGGCGCGTGCCAAGACCCGGTTGGAATTGACAATACCGGGCACGGAACAACCGGTGCGGCCGTATTACGTCGAATATCGTTTGCTCGATGTTGAAGTCCGCGAAGTCGTGGCGGAGTTCGGCGCGCTGCTTTCCAACACACATACGCGGAACCGCGTCATGAACGTGGAAGCGCGCGTCGGGAGCTACAAGCTGGACAGCTCGAATTTTGTGAGTGACGACGCATTCCGGGGCTTCATCGGACCGGCCGGCTCGGTGGGAATCGACCGCGATTATGATTCGCTGCGGCAAGACCTGTGGATCGCGACAGACCAGGCGTTCAAGGAAGCCGTGGAAACTTATTCGCGGAAGCAAGCATATCTGAGCAGCCTGGCGCGGCAATCGGACATCGACGATTTTTCGAAAGCGGAGCCCGTGCAATTCATCGAGCCGCTGGAGACGCCGGACTGGACCAGCCGCAACTGGGACCAGGAGGCACGCGATACATCCGCGGCGCTGCGGGCTTTTTCTCAGATTCACGAATCACGCGTGACGTATTACCTGGTTTATGCAACGGAATATCTGCTGACCAGCGAGGGAACCGAAATCCGGCAGAATCGCCGGTTCGCTGCGATCGAGGCCGGGATGAGCGCGCTGGCCGACGATGGCGTGCCGCTGAATCATTTTTACGCGGCGTACGCGGCGCGTCCGGCCGATCTGCCGAACGTCGAAACGGTGCGCAAAGGATTGAATGTCGCAGGCACCGAATTGATGGCCTTGCGAGCCGCGCCGCCTGCGCAGGACTATACCGGTCCCGTCCTCTTCGAGGCGCGAGCTGCTGCGCCGATTCTTGCCCAGGTGCTGGGACCGGCATTGAACGGAGCCCGCCCACCGATATCTTTCACGCCTGTGATGGAGCAGCTTCTTACCAATCTGGGTGGAAAGAGCGATTGGGTGGGGCGGCTTGGCGCTCGAGTTTTGCCTTCCCGTGTGACGGTGGTGGATGATCCGGGCGCAAAGGATTTCCACGGCACGTCGCTGATCGGCGGATACGCCGTGGACGATGAAGGCGTTCGCGCTCAGAAAATCACACTGATAGAGAATGGTAATCTGAAGGGCGAGTTGATGTCCCGCCGTCCGGGGCCGGACTTCGATCAGTCGAACGGTCACGGGCGCGCGGCATTCTTGAATGATGCCAAGCCAACCATGAGCAATCTGACCTTCACCTCTTCGGAAACACTTTCTCCGGCGGAGATCAAGAAGAAATTCCTGGATACGTGCCGAGCCGAAAAACTGGCCTATTGCCTGATCGTGCGGGAGATGGACAATCCCGCGCTGAGCCTGATGCACCAGGAAGATTTTTCCGCGTTGCTCGCAAGCTTCGCGGGCGGCGCCGGAACGGGTGACCGCCTGCCGCTGGTCGTATACCGCGTCTATCCGGAGAGCGGGCGGGAAGAGATGATTCGCGGGTCGCGCATCATTGGGGTTAACTCGCGCGCCCTGCGGAACATTGCCGCGATCGGAAATGACAGTTTCGTTTACAACTACATGCAGAGCCAAGCGGACGGCTTCGCAGGCACGGCGCTGGGGGCCTTCGGCTCGGCGCAAAGTCAAAGTGGTTTGCCGGCCTCGCTGGTGGCGCCGTCGCTGCTGTTCGAGGAGTTGGAAGTGCGCGGCGCACGCGGAGAAGCAAAGCGCTTGCCGCTTCTGCCTCCGCCGCCTATGGGCGTGACGAAGTAAGTTCTTTTCTTGGATCGCTCGCGATGAACGAGATTTTAGATCCATTGAATGGGAAATGAACCCGGTGGGGGTGCACGTCCCACAAGGTTTTTCTGGCGCCAGCGCGACCTATTGTTTTACTTCCGCCAGTAGATCTTCATAATCATTGATCGAGATCCGGTCGATCTTGCCCTGAATGGTGGTATCCACCGTTTCGGTCGGATGCGTCACGGTCATATTACCCATTTTGATGGTCTTGTCCCCGATGTGCGCGTACAGGGGGATGACGTCCTTCCACGTGTTCGGTACACCGGTTCGCGTCAGTTCGACCTTGAAATGGGTTTTGCCGTCAGCGGGGTAGTCAAGGGTCGAGTGAAAGCTATATTGCGGCTCCCCGATTCCGTAGACATATTCGTTGAAGAACCAATCCATCTTCTGGTTTCCATCAGCATCCATCGACCGTGACATGTGTTTTTCGACGATGGCCTTGAAATCCTGCGTGGACGCCGCTTTGCCGTCGAAGGTCTTGCAATAGTCCTGCATCATGTCCTTGAAGTTGTGATCCGGATCAGCGCTTCGCCCATCCCACAGTTGCATCTGCAGCATGTGCAGCACATAGGCGCCCTTGGAATACACGAGATCCTGATAAGCCCCACCATCGGATTCAGATGATCTAATCCGAAAGCCCAGCCAAATCGGACCGAGCGTGCCGCGGGCGTGCCCGCGCATGTCCTTCTTGCGAATGTTTTCTTTTTCCTTCCGCCACTGGTTCAAAGCCTCTTTCATGTTCTGGCGGTATTGAACGTACAAAATTCCCGAAAAGTCCGCGAAGCCTTCCGAGAGCCATTGATCGTGATAGCTCTTCCATCCGACGCGCTGTCCCCACCATTGATGTGAGCTCTCATGCGCGCGAAAGAAATCTGTCAGCTCCGGGCCGTCCTTCAACCCGATCATATGACGCTGCGTGGCATCCAGAAACGATCCCGACCACAAGTAAATGAGCCCTGGCCAACCCTGACCATGGCTGTAGCTGAGTGGAATGCTGGCTACGGAGAGACTCTTGTAGGGAAACGGCCCGAAATAAGACGAAAACAGTCTCACCGTGTTTGCCATCTCCCCGCCCATTGTCTTCGCCATGGCGGAGGGTGTGAGAGTGCCGACCGCACCCTGAATCGCACCCGATTCGAAGGCCCGCTGCACCATCTCCATCAGGTCGTCCGCCTCTCGATTCGCGTACACATCCACGGTTACATCTCCGGCTTTGTCGTTGTACGTCTTGTAATCACCATACGCAAAGCCGGCAACGGCCAGTGGGATTTCGCTCCTCCACGTCGTGATCCGCGTACCGCCGTCAACGGTATCGCTTGTTTTCGCCCCGGTTGCGACCAGAACCGAATTCTTCGGGCTCCGGAAGGTCATGTCGAAATCCGCTCGAGTCGCAAAACTGTTCGAAAGCTCCGGATACCACCCCGAGCTCTCGCAAAAATAATTGCCGTTCCCCGCCTTGCGGATCGCGCGCTTCCCGGAATAGCGGAACTCAAGGGTCTGTGGTTTGCCCGGCGCCAGTGGTTCCGACAAAATCACCGCGACATAGTCGCCGTATGATTGGTAACGGTCTTTCGTTTCCCGCGCCTGGTAAAAACTCAGCGCCGTTCCTTGCGCGTCC
>QHYF01000207.1 GCA_003224075.1 Acidobacteriota bacterium | reverse complement strand
AAATCAATCTGCATGCTTGAGGCGAAAGCTCTTCAGACACCGCTCGGCGGTCTCGAGCTCAGAAAAACGGCTGCCTTCCTGTTCCACGAGGTAATACTCCACCCCACCGGCGCTTTCGGCTGCCGCGAAAATATTTTTCCAATCCGCGCTGCCTTCACCAAACAGAACGGTGTATCCCTTCGCGGGGTCGGGCGACCAGTCTTTGCAATGGAGCGAGCGAATTCTGCCCGGATTGGCGCGAATCCACGCCACGGGATCCGAACCGGCCTCTAGACACGTGCCCACGTCGAGCTGCAGCATGATTGACGGCTTCGTGTTTTTTGCCAGGATTTCGATGGGACGCTGGCTCCCGTCGGGCGTGAATTCCCGCTGATGATTGTGATAGCCCGCCTTCAAGCCGGACGCTTCAAGCTGATCGGCGGCAACATTCAGCGAATCGGCAACCGCCTTCCAGCCGTCCGGACCAGGTTTCGGCTTCGCTGAGGCCATGACCACATACTTGCTCCCCAGAATCAGGTTCATGTCACGCGCCCGGCCAATTTTCTCCGGACTTAGAAACGAACTGTCGTTGTGCGTGGAGAAGCATCGGATGCCCAGGTCGTCGAGAAGTTTTCTCATTTGCTTGGTTTGGTTCTCGGACCATTCGAAATAAGGCGCATAGAATTCCACGCCTTGATATCCCATCTGGGCGACAGCGCGCACCGTGGCCTCCAGGTTTTGCTTCAATTCGCTGCGCACGGAATAGAGTTCGAGGCCGACGGGAATCGATGCCAAGGCGCGCGCCGAAAAAGCCCACGGCAGCGTCGCCGAAATTGCGAGAAACGAGCGTCGGGGGAAAGTTCGTAGCGGCATGGCTGAATCCTACTCTGCTGCGGGCTGCACAGCGCGTCCCGGAACGATGCTCCTCACGATCACATACAGGGTCGGAATAAACAGCAAGTTTAGCGTAGTCGCGGCAATCATTCCGCCGAAGACCGTCGTGCCGACGGAGATGCGCCCGGCCCGACCCGCGCCGCGCGCCAGCACCAGCGGCACCACGCCGAGAATGAACGCGAGTGAAGTCATCAGGATGGGGCGCAAGCGGATGCGCGCCGCTTCCACTGCGGCTTCGACGACCGACCGGCCTTGACCGCGCAATTGCTCCGCAAATTCCACGATCAGAATTGCGTTCTTGCTGGCCAGACCGATCAGCATCACTAGGCCAATCTGACAGTACACGTCATTCTGCAAGCCTCGCAACGCTTGCGCTCCAATCGCGCCGAGGAGCGCCACCGGCACCGCCAGCAGCACGATAAACGGAAGCACGTAACTCTCGTATTGCGCGGCCAATGTCAGATACACGACCACGAGACCGAGCAGGAATAGAACCAGGGCCTTTCCGCCGGACTCGATTTCTTCCAGGGAAATTCCGCTCCATTCAAACGCCATTCCATTCGGCAGCACCTTTTTCGCCAGCTCTTCCATCGCCGCGATGCCCTCGCCGGAGCTTCGGCCCGGAGCAGCGGATCCGTCAATTTCGGCAGAGCGAAACAGGTTGTGATGGCTGATGACCTGCGGATTCGCGGTTTGCTCGACGGTCACCAGGTTGTCGAGCGGGATCATCTTGCCGGTGTCCGAGCGCAAATAATATTGGCGGATATCTTTTGGCTGCGCGCGGAAGGCAGTGTCCGCCTGCACGTACACGCGATACGAGCGATTATTAAAGTCGAAGTCGTTCACGTACACCGAGCCCATGTACACCTGTAGCGCGTCAGTGATTTGGCTGAAGGGCACTCGCAGGCTCTTGGCTTTTTCACGGTTGATGCGCACAAGGTATTGCGGGTCATTGGCGGTGAAGCCGGTGAATAAGCCCGTTACATCTTTGCTTCCGTTCCCCTGAGCCACGAGCTTGTTCGCTGTTTCCGAAATGGCTTGCAGCGAGTTGCGTCCAAGGTCCTCCAGCTCAAACTGGAATCCCCCGAACTGCCCCAGGCCCTGCACTGCCGGCGGATTGAACGGGACCACCAGCGCGCCTGATATGGCCGAAAGAGTCCCGCGCAATCGCTGAATGACGGTGGCCGCGGAATGAGCGTTCTCCTTGCGTTCTTCGAATGGGCGCAGTTTCGCGTAAAGCACGGCTTGATTCGATGCTGATCCCGCGACGCCAAACCCCACGATGGTGAATACGCCGTCGATTTCCGGATCACGCGCGATTACTTCTTCTGCTTTCCCGCAGATATCGCGCGTGTAAGTGAGCGAAGCGCCTTGTGGAGCCTGCACGATAAACATCAGGTAGCCCTGGTCATCCTCGGGGATGAAGGCGCGTGGGACGTGCTGGTAAAGCCAGTAGGTGCATCCAAGAACGGCAAAAAAAACCGCCAAGGTCGCAAGACGCCAGTCCAGAGCCCGCCGCACCGTGCTTCGGTAGAAGCTTGCTCCGGCGTCAAAAACAGTGTTAAACAGTTTGAAGAATCGTCCTTTTGCGCGCTCCCGATGATGCCCCAGGAAGATGGCCGATAGGGCCGGAGTCAGCGTCAGCGCGTTGAAAGCGGAGATCGACACCGAAAATGCGATCGTCAGCGCGAACTGCCGGAAGAGAATGCCGGTCGTTCCGGGGAACAGCGCGACTGGCACAAAGACCGCCACCAGGACAAGCGACGTCGCTACCACCGCGCCAGCCACTTCCTTCATGGCCACCGATGCCGCGTTATGCGGCTCCGTGATGCCCTCGACGATGTGCCGCTCCACGTTTTCAATCACCACGATGGCGTCATCCACAACCAGACCGGTCGCCAGCGTTATTCCGAACATCGTCAGCGTGTTGATCGAAAAGCCCAGCAGCTTCACGAAGACGAATGTGCCTATCAGCGAGACGGGGATGGTGATCGCGGGGATGAATGTGCTCCGCCACTCCTGCAGGAAAAGATAGATTACGATAATGACGAGAACAATCGCCTGCAGCAGCGTCACCAGCACGTCCCGAATGGATTCCCCGATGACCGTCGTCGTATCGAAGGCCACGGCCGCCTTGAGTCCGGGAGGAAAATTCTTGGCGAGCCGCTCGAGCTCCGCCTTCGCGGCCTTGTCCACATCCAGCGCGTTGGCCCCTGGGAGTTGCGTGACCGCCAGTCCCACCGCGTCATGGCCGTTGAATCGCAGGATGGTTCCGTAGCTCTCGGCGCCCAGCTCCGCGTGGCCCACATCTTTCACGCGCACCAGCGTGCCGTCGCTTCCCGTTTTCAAAATAACGTTGTCGAATTCAGAAGCCTCGCTCAGCCGGCCGATCGCCCGCACGCTGATCTGATACGACTGTCCTTCCGGCGACGGCGGCTGCCCGATTTGGCCCGCGGCGACCTGCACGTTTTGCTCCTGGAGCGCGTTCAGCACATTCGTCGCCGTCAATCCGCGCTGCGCCATTTTCGCGGGATCGAGCCAAAGTCGCATGGCATATTTGCGTTCGCCGAAAACAATCGCGTCGCCGACCCCTTTCACCCGCTTCAGCGCGTCCTTGACGTACACATCGAGATAATTGCTGAGGAACAGGCTGTCGTATTGTCCCCCATCAGCGTAAACGCCGGCGCCAAACACAAAGCCGCCAATCTGCTTGGTGATTATGATGCCCGTATTCTTGACTTCGTTGGGCAGCCGGCCCAGCGCCTGGTTCACGCGGTTCTGCACGTCCACTGACGCCAGGTCGACATTTCGCGTCACGTCAAACACTACGGTGATCTGGCTCGTGCCATCGTTCCCGCTCGTCGAGGTCATGTATTTCATGCCCTCGACGCCATTGATGGCTTGTTCCAGCGGAATCGTGACCGCGGACTCCACCGTCTGCGCGTTCGCGCCGATGTAACCGCTGCTGACGATGACCTGCGGCGGCGCCAGATCCGGGAATTCCGCGATCGGCAGGGTGGGAATGGAAATCGCGCCCGCAAGAATGATGAATAGAGCGCACACCGTGGCGAAAACCGGACGCCGGATGAAGAAATCAACGAACAAGGCCGGGTTCCGCCTTTGCTTGGATTGGAGTGGCGCCGCTCATTTTCTCTGCCGCGCCTACTTTGCCGGGGCCTTCTTGCCGTCGTTCTGAATCTGCTCGGCGACCGCCGCGCCGTCCTGCAAGAATTGCGTCCCGGAGACGATGATGTGATCTCCGGGCTTGATGCCATCCAGCACGGCAAAGTCGTTGCCGACCGTATCGCCCAGCTTCAAGGGCCGTTGCCGCGCCAAGGTTCCTTTGCCTTCGTTCACGGACACGAATGCGAAGAACTGGCCGTTGATCCGCTGCACGGCAAGCACCGGAATAACCGGGCCTTCGTGAGTTCCCCAGGTAATTTGCGCGCGCGCCTCCTGCGCCACGCGAAGCTTTCCTTGCCGATTCTCCACCGTAGCCTTGGCAAGAACGCTCTGCGTGTCGCTGTCCACCTGCGGCGACACAAAGAGGGAATTTCCGGCGGCGTCCAGCAGCCGCACTGGCAATCCGGCTTTCAAATTATGGGCGCGTTCGGCGGGAACGTACATGTACGCTTCGAGCGCTCCGCGTTCGTCGATGGTGGTCAGCAACGTGGCGACGGTCACGCGGTCGCCCATGCGCACGGGAATGTCCCCCACGATCCCGTCCATCGGCGACGTGACGCTATAGTAGTGGAGCTGCACCTTTTGCTGCCTTACCTGTTCGTCCAGCGCCTTCAACTGCGCGACGGCCGCGTCATAAGCCGTTTGCGCATTGTCGTATTCCTGCTTGCTGATCACTCCGGCGTCCAATAGCTTCTGGGCACGCTCCAGTGAAACCTTCGCGTACCGCAGGTTCGCTTCCTGCGCGGCCCGCGAGGCTTCCTGGCTGTTGACCGTGGCCTCCTGCTTCAGCGGGTCGATTTGCAGGAGCGGAGTCCCTGCTTTCACGTGCTCGCCGGACTTCACAAAAATCCGCGTGATTTGTCCTTCCACTTGCGGATTGATGATTTGTCCTTCCACCTGCGGATTGATGGTGGCGGAGTGCCGCGATTTCAGGATGGATAGATACTCCGTCGTATCGGGAATCTTGACCGATGGCGCAATCCGCACCTGAACCGGCAGGGCTGGTGCCCCGGCGCCCGGTGGATTGTCGGCCGCGCTCTTCTGGCAGCCAACTGCCAAAGCACCGGCCGTCAGCGCCAGCAGCACGGCGCTCGCGCGCTGTTCCGAGGCATGTTTCTTGGTTCGAACGCTAGCTGATGCCATTGCGGAAATCCCCGTGCAGAAATTCTACGACACTCTTGCGTTGGAACATAGTGCCGCGAGGCTCCGACTCTCTATCGGACGGAGGGAAATGGAATTGGTTACCTGAAGGCGGCTACTGCCTGCTAGTGCCGTTCCAACTCAATGAAGCAAACGTGAGAAACTCTGTCCCTGCCTGTCCCTCGGACGCGACGTTGCACAGAGCCTGGTCGCAATAAGTTTGAACGGCGCTAGTAAAAATCTCGCGAATCGATTCTCTTGCCCGAGAGCCCAAGCTGAAGAACGTCCATCCGGTCTGGCCGGTCAAAAACTTTGCCGGGGAAGAACATCTTCGTGATTACTCGCACTCCGCCGAAGGCTACGCCCAGCACGACCGCCACGATCATGAACAGAAACGTAAAGATGAAAATCTTTCCGAGGATGGTCGCCCACGGCGGATCGGTGATCGTGTGGGTCGGCTCGTTCCAGGTGACTTGCGTCTCATAATTCACCGCGCTGCGCAGCGCATCGCCATACGCCGTAGACGACGGCTTCAGGATCAGAGACAGCAGGGAAGCTTTGCGCTCGATGGTTGTGCCCGCCTGCTTCGCTGCGGGCAAGAGGGCCTGTTCCAGATGGCGCAGATGCTGCTCCGCCAGTTGCGGCGTCGGATATTCGATCAACAGCACCACCGCCTCATCTTTTCCGGCCCGGTATTGCGCGAAGATCGCCTCCGCGCCCGAACCGAAGCCCGCTTCGCTTGCCAGGTTCGCGAATTCAGAGCGCCCCAGCGACGCGAACGCATTCCGGAATGCCGCGGCTCCCAGCGCATACCTCTGGGTTCCGTCCGTAAAACCCTGCGGCAAATACGAACGAATCGGTGGCAGCGGTGTCTGTTCCGAACGAGCCCGAAAGC
>QHYF01000206.1 GCA_003224075.1 Acidobacteriota bacterium | reverse complement strand
CAGCATCAACGCGGCTGTCCAAAACGCGCCGACAGGGTTGTCAATCCCCTTCCCGGCGATGTCGAATGCTGAGCTGTGAATGGGTTCGAACATCGACGGAAAGCGCCGCTCCGGATCCACATTGGCGGTGGGCGCGATCCCCAGACTTCCGGCCAAGGCCGCGGCCAAGTCGGACAGGATGTCCGCGTGCAGATTGGTGGCTACGAACGTGTCGAGGCTGGAGGGTTTCCCTACCATGCGAGTGGTCATGGCATCAACCAGCATTTTGTCGCACGTGACCTCAGGAAACTCCTTCGCCACTTCCGCTGCGATTTCGTCCCAAAGCACCATGCCGTGCCGCTGCGCGTTGGACTTGGTTACGACCGTGAGCAGTTTGCGTGGCCGCGCCCGCGCAAGCCTGAATGCAAAGCGCATGATTCGCGTCACGCCTTGGCGTGTGAAGATCGCCGTCTCCGTGCCGACCTCCTCGGGAAAGCCTCGATGCGCGCGTCCTCCCAGGCCGGCATACTCGCCCTCGGTGTTCTCGCGCACGATCATCCAGTCCAGGTCCCCTTGCTTGCAACCGCGCAAAGGCGAAGGCACGCCGGGCAGGATCCTCGTCGGCCGAAGATTTGCATATTGGTCGAAGCCCTGGCAAATCGCCAGACGCAACCCCCAGAGCGTCACGTGGTCAGGGATTCCGGGCGCGCCCACGGCGCCGAAGTAAATCGCATCAAATCGCCGCAACCGGTCCAGGGCATCGGCCGGCATCATCGCGCCGTTTTTTCTGTAGTAGTCGGAGCCCCACGCGAACTCTTCTACCTTCAGTCGAAAGCCGCCTGTTCGCTTCTCAAGTGCCTGCAGAGCCTGAAGCCCCGCCGGTATGACCTCAGGCCCGATGCCGTCACCGGGGATTGCCGCAATCACGTGCTCTCGCATGTCGAGGCTCCCAGTACAAACGCGCGTCAAGATATTTCTCCGAAGGAGGTCGTTCCGCAAAAACGAAGCTTCGGAAGTGAAACCCACTTATACGAAATCCGCAGCGTCGCGTCGAGAGCCGCTCCCAGCGTCCGGGGCTCTTCAACGCTCTCTACCTCATCTCCAGCGAGTTTCTTGTTGATGGCAGTCTCGGCCGGTTTTTTCGCTATACTCTGCATCGCACATTTCGAATTGCGAAGACAAGAAATGCCGCGGGGTACGTCCGCCGGTCTCTGAGCTTCAACGAACCGAGGCAAAATGCTTCCTGAAGACCCTGTCCCGGACGTCGCCCAACGCGCCAGGCGCCGTATTGCGCGCCGTCTCCTGCCCTTTCTATTGCTCCTCTACATTATTGCGTTTCTGGATCGAATGAACGTCGGCGCCGCCGCCCTCCAGATGCCCGGCGATCTTGGTTTCAGCGATCGCGTGGTAGGTCTTGGCGCGGGCATTTTCTTCCTCGGTTATTTCTTGCTGGAAATACCCGGAGCGTTGATCGCCGAGCGATGGAGCGCGCGCCGCTGGATCGCTCGCATCATGATTTCCTGGGGAATCTTAACTGTGCTCATGGCCTTTATCCACACGATCCGGGAATTCTATTTGGTGCGGTTTTTGGTGGGCGCTGCTGAAGCGGGTTTCTTCCCCGCCGTCATTGTGTACCTGACACATTGGTTCCGGTACGCAGACCGGGCCAAGGCCGCGGCCTTCTTCTACGCTGCCATGCCTCTTTCTTACGTTATCGGATCCCCTCTCGCTGGTTGGCTGCTCGGGATGTCTTGGCTCGGTCTGAGAGGCTGGCGCTGGTTGTTCATACTCGAAGGGATTCCGGCAATTGTGTTCGGCGTGATCACCGTCTTCTATCTCACAGACTGGCCGCGGCAGGCGCGATGGCTCCGCGCAGACGAGCGCGACTGGATCACCGACGAGCTAAGCCGGGAAAAGCAAGCGAAACAGCGGGTTCGCTCTTACAGTATTTGGCAAGCCTTGCGACATCGCGACGTCATTCTGCTGACGTTATGCTACTTCTTCTCAACGACGGGAGGCTACGGCATAAATTTCTGGCTCCCAACGATTCTAAAGCGCCTCTCCGGCCAGAGCGACCTCAAGGTGACCCTGCTCGCGTCTCTGCCTTATCTTGCGGGTTTTGTGATGCAACAATGGAACGGCTGGCATTCCGATCGAACCGGCGAGCGCCGCTGGCATGCCGCAATCCCAACTCTTCTTTGTGGCCTGGCTCTTTTCCTGGCTGTTGTTGCGGGCTCGAATCTGGCGCTCTCGGTCATGCTATTCACTCTTGTTGGCGCTTGTTATTTCGCATACCACCCTTGCTTTTGGGCTGTTCCAACAGTTTTTCTGAGTGAGTCGGCTGCCGCTGCGTCCATCGGTTTGATCAATTCGGTGGGTAATCTCGGAGGTTTTGTCGGACCGCTAATGATGGGCTATCTGGTGACCCGCACCCGGTCCTTCGCCCCGGGCCTGCTGTACTTGGTGGGGAGTCTCTTTCTCTCCGGCGTTCTGATGCTTACCGTAGGCGTGGGACGCCGTCACGCGGTTGCTGAACAGGCAAGCCAGGCCGTGGCCCGAAATCAATGAATCTCAGGTTCCGGGATAGGTGCAGTTCCTTCTAGAAAGTCGAAGTCACATCCCTCGTCAGCCTGTTTGATATGCTGCATGAACAACTTCCCGTAACCGCGAGGATAAATCCCCTCTTTCGGTCTCCAGGCAGCGCGACGCCGGGCAAGCTCATCTTCATTCACTCGCATGTTCAATTGACGCGCGGGCACGTCGAGTTCGATGATGTCTCCTTCCTTCAAAAGCGCAAGCGGCCCGCCGACAAATGATTCCGGCGCAACATGAAGCACACAGGCGCCGTAACTTGTGCCGCTCATTCTTGCATCCGAAATGCGTACCATGTCGCGTATGCCATCCTTCAAAAGCTTCTGAGGAATGGGAAGGTTCCCCCATTCGGGCATTCCCGGCGCTCCTTTCGGTCCCGCGTTGCGCAATACTAAAACGCTGTTGGCGTCCACATCCAGAGCGGGATCATCGATCCGCGCGTTCATTTCGTCGTAACTGTCGAAAACGATGGCGCGTCCCGTGTGTTTCAAAAGCCTCGGCTCGATGGCCGAAGCTTTGATTACCGCGCCGTTGGGAGCGAGGTTCCCGCGCAGAATCGCCAGCCCTCCGGATTCAAGCACCGGCTTATCCAACGCGCGAATCACATCTGTGTTGTAGATTTCCGCGTCCGAAATGTTTTCCCCCAGCGTTTTCCCGGTGATCGTTCGACAGGTGAGGTCCAATCCGGGCGCCAGCGCTTTCAGCATCGCTGGCAACCCGCCTGCGTAATAGAAATCTTCCATCAGGTATTTGCCGCTGGGACGCACATTCGCCAACAGGGGCGTCTTCTTGGAGAATTGGTCAAAACGGTCGAGTTCGAGCTTGATTCCCGCGCGCCCCGCCAGCGCGAGCATATGAATCACTGCGTTCGTCGAGCCTCCAAGCGCCAGCACAGCGGCAATCGCGTTGTCAAACGAAGCGTCAGTCAGGATGTCCCGCGGTTTCAGATCTTCGCACACCATTTCAACGATGCGCCGGCCGGATCGGTTGGCCATCTTGGCGTGATTCGAATCCACCGCAGGAATTGAGCTCGCGCCGGGAAGGGAGAAGCCCAGCACCTCCGCTACGCTGGTCATGGTCGATGCCGTGCCCATCGTCATGCAGGTTCCCGCCGACCGCGCAATGCCATCTTCAATCTGCATCCAGTCCCGCAAATCGATGTTGCCCGCGCGCCGTTCCGCCCAATACTTCGAGACGTCGGATCCACTGCCCAAAATCTCGCCGTGCCAATTCCCCCGCAGCATTGGTCCCGCCGGAACATAGATCGCAGGAAGATTCATGCTGATGGCGCCCATTAAAAGCGCCGGCGTTGTCTTGTCGCAACCCCCCAGCAGCACGCAGCCATCGGCCGGGTAGGAGCGCAGCATTTCTTCTGCCTCCATCGCCAGCAGGTTGCGATACATCATCGTGGTGGGCTTTTGAAATGTTTCGCCGAGCGTGAACGCCGGCATCTCCACCGGGAAACCGCCGGCCTGCCACACGCCGCGCTTTACATCGTTCGCGCGTTCCCGCAGATGGCTGTGGCACGGATTGATGTCGCTCCAGGTGTTAAGGATCGCGATCACGGGCTTCCCTGCATAATCAGCTTGCGTGCAACCCATCGATGCGGCCCGCGAACGGTGCCCGAAAGAACGCAGATCATCCGGGCCATACCAGCGATAACTCCTCAATGATTTTGAATCTTTTGGCGACATTGGATTCCTTCTGGTCCGATGCAACTCGACATGAAAACCTAGAATGGCAAGAAGACTCCGGTCAACTTCCGCTTTTGTCGGCAAAACGCTGTATTCTAGGTGTCCCCAATTTGGGCTGTCAAACTGTACGCTCTAAAAATGATAGACGAACCGGATCTCAGCCGCCGTAGCGGCCGGCATCGACTGGCACATTCGAACCACAAGTCATCTCGCAAATCGCTCTTGACTTCGGATTCGGCTCGGAATCACCGAACGGTATGGAAATAGCAGGGCGGCTAACCACAGTGGGACGGCTTCGCCAGGCCTACGAGCGGCATCGTGCTCACGCGCGGAAGTTTGCAGGCGGTCCCAGAAATGGCTCAGTCGACGAAGTCGATGACGGCCCCTTCGCGCCGGTCCAGGAAACCGGCGAATTGGCCAAAGTTTGGCGCGGTCACATTGTTGTACACGGCGTTGAAATTGCCGTGATTCGTCACATTCAGCGAGTAGAAACCAAGCCGGACATGATGACCCTTGCCCTTTCC
>QHYF01000205.1 GCA_003224075.1 Acidobacteriota bacterium | reverse complement strand
TTTGGCGCTGAGGCGCCGGCGTAGCGGCGCAATGAGTTCCGCGTAGAGGGCTTCCAAATGGCCCTCGGTGGCCCGCAGCAAGGGTCGCTCAAAGCGCTGGGCGTACGTCGCTCCCATTCGAAATTTTGAGAGCTGGAACCTGAGCAGGTGCAAAAAATGGACAACGCGGGAGACGACCGTGACGGGAGTGATTTCGATCGTGTCACGCGTGACGACCGCCGCAAGCAGACGGTCCCCGGTCGAATAGTATTCGATCAGCGCCGTGTCCGCGGGGAGAGTTGCCTGTAATCTTGACAGTGAAAAATCGGCGGGGGCCTCCAGAGTAGCGTTCTCGCGCTCGTGTGCGGGGAGTTCTCTCAGCGTTCGCAGCAGCTCGTTTTCGTGGGACAGAGCCTTTTCCTGCAGTTGCTGCAGGCGTCCGGAGGAGCTTTCTTCGGGACGGAGTTGCTCGAGTTCGATGCGGTGGTAATACCAATTCAGCTCCTCGCGCAAATCACGAATCCGCCGCACAAGCTCGCTTTGACCTGCTTCTCCCAAAGGCAGGCTCTGGCCGCTCTGAAAAATCATTTCGGTCATGCTGCGGGATTTTGCAGCTTCGATGCATGAAAAGGCCTCGGCGGCAGAGGCCGGGGTTTGTTCTCCATTCAAGTGCAGGTCCACGAGAGCTTCGTAAACTTGCAAGCGGTTTTTCACGAAGGAGATTTTCAATTCTTCGGAATGCAGGCGGCTGCGCAGGGCTTCGAGGGATTTGCGGGCCTCCTGATAAGCAGACAGGGCAGCAGCGCGGTCGCCGCTGCTTTGTGCGAGCTGGCCGCGGAGAAAATGGGCCTGGTAGGAGAGGACCGGCGCCTGAAGCCGTTGGAGCTTGGCCACGGCAGCGTCTGTCTCAGCCTGCGCGGCCGGCAGGTCACCGGTCTGTAACGCAATGCGTGCGAGGAGAAGATGCGAGAGCGCGGCCTTACCGCCCAGCATGGTCTGATCGAAAAAGATTGCGGCGCCCGCGCAGAGCCTACGCGATTCGAAGTAGCGCCCTTCGTGAAAGAGAAGGAGTGCCTGGTACAAATCAAGGAGCCACGGCCAGACGAGATTCTTTTCGCGGGCGAACATTTCGCGAGCCTTCGTGAACCGTTCGAGGGCTTGCACAGTTTTTCCCTGCTGGCCGTAGGCGATGGCTTCGTTTGCGAGTGTCTTCGCGGCCTCGTAACCCAGGCCGAGTTTTTCGAAGCGCAGAAAGCCTTCGTGGGCCATTTCGCGCGCTTCTTCGCTCAAGTTCAGCTCCAAATAAATGTCCGAGAGGTCGAGATGGCAAAGAGCGAGGTGATAGGCGTCGCCGGTGATTTCACAGGAGCGCCGCGTGGCAAAGAGCATCTCGATCGCGCGACTGTATTCGCCGCGAAAGTAATACAAATAGGCAATGTTGTAGTCGGCCTGGTCGCGCAGCAGCGGCATCCCGTAGCGCTCGCACAATTCGCGAGATTTTTGATAACAGTCTAGTGACCTCGAAAAGTCATTCAAACTGATGAGGCACATGGCCATGTTGTGCAAGGCGATGGCGACGCGCTCCCACTCCTGGTATTCGGAGAGTGCCTTGTACGCGCGTTCGTAGTGCGCCAGGGCCTCCTCGAATCGATCCTGACGATGGAAGATGTTTCCCACGTTGTTCTCAAGACGTGCGATGTGCCGGGTCTCACCGAGGCGCGTGAAGATTTCCCGGGCACGTTCCGAGGCTTGGAAGGCACGGTCGTATTCCCCAAGCAAGATGAGCGGCTGGATGGAGCTACTTAGCGTGCGTGCGGCTTCCTTCCAGAGGCCCAGGGATTCATACAGCTCGAGGGCCTGTTCGTGGTGCTCGACAGCGGCACGATTGTCTCCGCAGGCGTAGAGAGCATTTGCTTTGGCCCAGAGCCCCAGCGCCAGATTCTCCTTGCGGCGCAGCTTGCGCGCGATCGAGAGAGCGGCGTCCGCAAGCTGCAGGGCTTCCCGCGTGTCAACGCGGATTTTCTCGACCACTAACTCGGACAATTTTTTTACAACTTCTGCCCGGACGAGCGTGGTGTGGCGCGAAAGGAATTTTCGCCGGTCAGAATCACTTTGGAGCCGCGCCAGTTTCGAGAGGAGTTCTCCCCGGGAATGTTTCTTGCCTGCGGCTGGCATCAGTGGAATCCCAATTCATCGAGATGCCGCCGGAGCCGCTCGATGCATTTCTGCCGGGTAAACCCGATGGAGCCCACGGCAAGACCCAATTCCGCAGCAACGTCACTATAGGGCCGTGGCGGGACCTCAAAAAAGAGAAGTTCCACCAGACGCCGACACTGCGGTGTGAGGAACGCCATGGCCTCACGCAGCATCTGCTCTTCCTGCGTTTGTTGGACCAGGCTCTCCGCGATCGCTGGCGTTTCGGGAACGGGAAGGTCTGGTTCAGCATCGCGGCTCACGACCCGCCGCTGTTGCCGCTTCCAGCGATAGCACTGGTGGTGGGCCACCTGCATCAGCCATTTCGGAAGCGCGCGCGGCTCCCGCAATTGCGGCAACCGAGTGAGAAGCTCCATGCAGGTGGACTGAAAGACATCGGCTGCTTCGTGCGGCGGCAGACCATACTTGACGGGAATCGAGTAGATGAGCGCCTTGTACTTTTCGATCAGCAAAGACCAGGCTTCTTCGTTTCCCGACACACACTCCTTCACCAAACGCCCGTCATCCCAGGCGTCCGGTGACTTCTTCGACGCGCGGGTGATCACGGGAGTCATCGGGCGGATTTCTCCGGCCCGTTCCGGAAATAGAGCTGCTCCACATTCCACAGGACGTACGGTTCCAGAACGGCTGGATGGAAATTGCCAATCACGTTTTTTGCGCCCACCAGGATGTCAGGGCTGGCCAGAAAAATCATCGGCTGATTCTCAGCGAGTATCTGCTGCACGCGGTCGTAGCGTTTTTTGCGTTGCTCGTAACTGGGAGCCGCAAGCTGCTGCTCCATCAAGTTGTCGATCTCCGTCTCCCACGCCGTGGCGGGATGCGCCTGCGAGGGATTCCAAAGGTGCATCCCCCCGCTCGAAAGCCACACGTTGATATCGGAATTTGGGTCAGCATCGAAGCTCGCGATCCCCAGGACACAGGCATCGTATTCCTTTGTTTGCGTGACGCGATCGATCAAAGATCGAAGTTCGAGCGGCACCACCTGGACGTGCATTCCCAGTTGTTTCAAATCGTCCTGAATCAGGGTAGCCATTTTCGTGCGGTCGGCGTTTGAAGAGCTCGTGAGGACGGAAAATTCAACGTGCTTTCCATCGGAGTCCACGAGTTCCGATTCTCCGTTCGGACCGTTCATCCAGGAGAATCCGGCCTCCTTCAGAAGCGAACGCGCCCGCTCGAGCGAGCGCGAGGGACGAGAAATAGACGCATTCACCCAGCGGCGATTCCCGGGTGTGACTGGCCCCCAAAGGGCTGCCCCACGCCCTTGGTAGACGAGCCGCACGACTGCTTCGCGATCGATGGCGGCGGACACTGCTTGCCGAAACTTCACTTCGTGAAACCATTTCTGCTTCTGCTCCATCCCGGGAGAGGATTTATTCCGAAGATCGTTCAAGTTGAAGAAAAGGAAGTTGTATTCGAGGCCGGGGCCGACGTCGGTCATGGTGTAGCCGCGCTGCTCGCGTAGCAGCACGGAGAAATTTTCCGCGCCGAGCCGGCTGATGATGTCCGTCTCACCCGATTGAAACCTGAGCACCTGCGCGTCCGCACTTGACACAAAGAGAAAGACCAACTCATCCAGGTAAGGCAGTCGATTTCTTTTCGCGTCGGATTTCCAATAATAAGGATTGCGCTCCAAAACCAATCTCTGTCCGGGCACATACTCTTTCAGGCGAAAGGGGCCCAGTCCGGCCCACTGATTCGGCGGCGTGGAGAGCGTCCAGAACTGCCCGAGCTTTCCATCCTGGTAAGTTTTTTCGAGCAAGTGCCGCGGCAAAATGGCCATCCCATCGAAGAG
>QHYF01000204.1 GCA_003224075.1 Acidobacteriota bacterium | reverse complement strand
ACCGGCGGCGGCCACGTTTTTCTCCTGAGATGAATCAGCGGTATTTTCCACCAAATTAGAATAAAACCAACGCCTCTCGAGTAGCAAAGAAACGCCTGCGAACGGCATTTGCCCATTGATAGTAACGAATGGCTCCGGCACCGAGGCCATGTTCTTCCCGCGCAAATTGTTAGACTTTTCACTGTCCCTGGAACCGGAGCGGGACATTCTTTATGCGCATTGCCGTCCGTCTCGTACTGGGGTTCGTCTGTCTAACGGCTGGTGCAATCCAGGCGCCCGGCCAGTCTACGGAACAAACCGCAGCTTCTAAGAAGACGCAAGGTGAAAGCCAGCAGCAGCCTCCCGACGCTGCTCAGGAAGAGATTACGGCGGTGCCAAACCGGCCGACGTTTGCATCAACCGCGGAAATGGTGCAGCGGGGGGTATTCGAGATTGAATATGGATTTGAGGCAGCGGATGGACACCAGAACATCAACGGGCTGTTGAAGTGGGGGGCGGTAAAAAATCTCGAGCTGTGGTTTCTCAACAATCCGATTGAGAGGGACGCGGCTCTGGCCGGGCTGGGCGATTCCGGCGCGGGCCTCAAGTATAAAATATTTGCGCAGGCGAAGGCCCGGCCTACTTTTGCGGTTTTGTATGTGGCGACACTTCCAACGGCAACGGCAGGGCTGGGGGCAGGAGCTTCCGGACATTCGCTGCAATTGCTCTTCAGCAAAGACTTCGGCAAGCATCACTTTGACGTCAACGAAGGAGTGCAGTTTGTGGGCAGACCCGGGGCGAGCGGGTTTGACCGTAACTATTTTACCGCTCTGTCTTACTTCCACCCGCTTACGGAGAAATGGGGATACACGGCTGAGATCGCGGGGTTCAGCAGAACAAATGGGACGACGCCCGCGACCATGACGCTGCTCGGCGCAGGGACATACAACGTTTCATCACGTTTGGTGCTGGATGGGGGCGCCTACTTTGCCGTGTACGGAAATCTGCCCAGGGTCACGTTTTTTGGCGGCGTGACGTATTCGATTGCGAATCTCTACCACTTGCATCCGGCGCGCCGGTCGCCGAGCCATTAGCGCAAATCGCTGAGAAGCGGGAAAATGGTGCCCCGCGCGAGCTAATCCGAGGATCGCGGACGGGCCTGTTCCTGCGGCGCGGCCGCTGCTGGAGGCGCGGGGCTTGTGGGCTTGGCGAAGCGCGATTCGTCGATTTGTGGATTGATCTCGATTTTCTCCGCGGTCAGCGTCTGCTTGATGTCTGTGCCGGGGCTGTCCTGGTCGATCTTGAACGGATATTTCAGCCCCTGGACCTCGCGGAAGTCCGTAAAAAAGGATTCCCAGGGATAGTCTTTGCCTTCGATTTTGCGCGTGCCTTCCCATTTCAGTAGTAAGAACGAGGAAGCGTCAAAGAGATAAAAACGGATCTCTCCGTTATGGCTCGTCAGCTTCAGGCGATAGGCGGGCTTGCCGTCAAGGTCCTCCTTGCCGGCCAGTTCTATCTGGTTGCCTTTGGCCTTGTAGTCCACCAGCGGGCCGTCGAAATCCGCTTCGTCAGAGATACTCTTCAGGTCTTCGGCGGACATGGGCTGCACGTCCTTGTTTTCCGCGAACGGATTGACGACCCATCCGCTTCCCTTGCCGTCATAGATGCGGATGATTTTCTGACTCTCGACGGAAATTTCCGTGTGCATCTTTTGAGGACGCTTGAGCTCCACGACGAACGTGCCCTCCATGCCCGGCGCGAAGGAGACGTGCCCGGTAACGCGCTGGGAAAGAACAGTTTTGATCTTGTCGGCCCCGCCGCGCGCGTCGAGCACTTTTTTCACGATTTCGTCGGCGGTCTGAGCCGGCGCAGCCAGCGGCAGGAAACCGAGTAGAGCGATCGAGAAGAATTTTATTTTCATTTGTGACTCGTTCGTGAATTGTGGCGACTGAGGGCCGCGCCGCACTCATCCTAGAAGTAGAAGCGTTTGGGGTCAAATGCGTTGCCATGAAAGCAAGGAAAAAACCCTCGGGCGGCACAGCAATGGGAGACTGCAAAACCATTTTTCCTTCCGCCAGCTTGCATGTAGATTGATAGCGGCCTTAAGCATCACAGGAACGAGGAATCTTACAGATCGGGAAAGCGGACCTATGACATCGCGAGCCATGCCTGTTTTTCTTGTTCTTCCGTTGTGCTTCTGCGAGAGCGCGCGGAGCCAGCAAGAGCCCGCCGGAGAGGGGCGGCCCATCACGCCCACGGGATCTTTTGTGTTGGACAGGGCCACGCATCTGCCGGCAGTCGGCGCCATGCCCATGACGATGCTTCGCAGCCCGGACGCGCTGGGCCACGATGGAAAGGGCCGGTATCTCCTGGTGGTGAACAGCGGATACGGTGTCCAGTTTAGCGAGGACACCAACAAGGCTCAGCAATCGATTGCCGTCATTGACCTGAATGCCAGCCCTGCGCCGCTGGTGATTCAAAACGTGTATTTTCCTACTCCGCAAAGCGCGAATGTCGGCTTGGCTTTTTCGCCCGCCGCGCGTTCCGATGGAAGTTTCGAGATCTACGTTTCCGGAGGATTCGAGAACAAAGTCTGGGTTTTCCGTTTTGATCCACAAGCAGCGGAACCGCTTCAGCCGGGATCGCCAGGCCCGGCTACGAAAGTGAGCGCTCCATTCCTCGTCCTCACCAAACCGGGCGAAGTTTCTCCAAAGGATTACAACAAGGGAAAGGCGGCGCTCTATCCGGCGGGGCTGGCGGTGACTTCGGATGGGACGATGCTGGTGACGGCGAACAATTTGGGAGACAGCGTGACGATTGTGCACGGCCTCAAAGGGACGCCGCGGATGGAGAGAGTGGATTTGCACCATCCGGGCAAGCCCAACGAGAACATTTATCCGTACGGCGTAGTTGCCTTGGGAAGAGGCAAGAACGCGCGCGCCTATGTCTCGTGCTGGAACGATTCGTCGGTGGCCGTGATATCGCTGAACGGCAAAAGCGTTGCGCGGAAATACATCGCCGCCGACCGGCATCCGACCGCCATGGTGTCAAACGCCGAGGGGACACGGCTCTTTGTTGCCAATTCGAACGCGGACAGCGTCTCTGTGATTGATACAACGACAGACCAAGAGATGGAACGGATTGACGTCCGCCTGGCCGAAAACGCGTTGCCGGGAACGAGCCCGGAAGGGCTGGCGCTCGGCGCCGATGAAAAAACGCTGTATGTGGCCAACGCCCACAGCAACGCGGTCGCGGTCGTGGCGCTTTCGGAGAAAGCGCGAGGCGGAAATTCCGCTGCAAGAACAAAAGAAGCCGGGGAGTCCAAAATCCTGGGATTCATTCCCACGGGCCAGTATCCGTCCGCCGTCGCCGTGGCGGATGGCAGACTGTTCATCGGCAATGGAAAAGGAACGGGATTCGAGCCGTCTTCCATGCGCGTGAACAACAGCGGACTCACGCCGAATCCGCCCAACGCCGCGTTTCCCCCCGACAAAGAAAAGAATCGGCAAGGCGGGCAATACAGCGGCTCCATTGTTTCGGGAAACATCAGCATGGTTTCCCTGCCCGATGAGCCGGCGCTGGCGCGCTATACGCAGCAAACCATGCAGAATGACGGCCTGATGGATTTTGCGCCGCCAAAGCTTTTTGCGGGCGCCAGCCCCATCAAACACGTCGTTTACATCATCAAAGAAAATCGCACCTACGATCAGGTTTTCGGCGACGTGAAAACCTCCGGCGACGGGCACGCTGCGGATGGCCAAGCGGAGCTGGCGATTTTCGGGATCGGCGAGGCAGCGCGAAGGCCCGATGGCGCGGCACAGGTGGTGACGCCCAACCATCACGGGCTCGCCCTTCGGTTCGGCCTGTTCGACCGGTTCTTCGTGAATTCGGAGGCCAGCCCCGATGGTCACAATTGGGCGACCGCGGCATTCTCCACCGACTATGTGGATAAAGGATTTCGCTGGGAGTATTCCGATCGCGGACGCACCTATGACTGGGAAGGTTATAACCGCCTCCCGGATTACGAACCGCCCAGCAATTTGGAGGTCGGCAAGTTCAACGGCGATGTGCTGGCCGCCCTGACGGACTTGCTGGAGAAACATCTTCCCTACCGCCAGGGTTTCACGGATCTCGCCGAGCCGAAAACTTTGTATCTCTGGGATGCGGCGGAACGCGCCGGTTTGACGCACCGGAATTACGGCGAGTTCGTGACCGTGATTTCAACAAAGGACGTCGAAGCGGCGCGGCA
>QHYF01000203.1 GCA_003224075.1 Acidobacteriota bacterium | reverse complement strand
TTTGGCCGACAAGCTCGCCTTTACGGTGGCCCACAACCCCTGGAGTCCGCTAAACGTGTGGTCGACGGCAGAGGCCTCATAGCCGCTGTGCACCATGCAGTTGGCGCACTTCGGATTACCCGATTCCGTGCCATAGTTTTGCCATTCAGTGGAATCCAGCAACTCCTGGAACGTGTCCGTGTAACCGTCCTGCAAGAGATAGCAAGGCTTTTGCCAGCCGAAAATGTTGTACGTAGGCATGCCCCAGGGCGTGCAGGCGTAAGTCCGCTTGCCCATGAGGAATTCAAGGAAGAGCGGTGACTGGTTGAACTGCCAACTCCCCTTGCGGTTCGCCAGAATCGCGCGGAAAAGCCGGCGCGTGCGCGCCCGTCCGAGGAAATGTTTCTGGTCCGGCGCCTTGTCGTAGGAATACCCCGGCGAAAGCATCATGCCTTCGACGCCCAGCTCCATCATTTCATCGAAGAAGGCGCGAACGCTCCTGGGATCGGCGCCATCGAAAAGCGTGGTATTGGTGGTCACGCGGAAGCCGCGCTTCAGCGCTTCCTTAATGCCCTCAACAGCCAGCTCGTAGCCGCCCTCGCGGCAGACGGAAAAATCATGATGTTCTTTCTGGCCATCCATGTGCACGGAGAAGGTCAGGTACTTGCTCGGCTGGAAGAGGTGCAGCTTTTCCTTCAAGAGCAGCGCGTTGGTGCACAGATAAATGTATTTCTTCCGCGCTACTAGGCCCTCCACGATCTTCTCAATCTGCGGATGCATCAGCGGCTCGCCGCCGGGAATGGAAACCATCGGCGTGCCGCATTCATCGACGGCCTTGAAGCACTCTTCCGGTGACAATTCCTTCTTCAGGATATGCGCCGGGTATTGGATCTTGCCGCAGCCCGCGCAGGCCAGATTGCAGCGGAACAGCGGCTCCAGCATCAGCACGAACGGATAGCGCTTGCGCCCCTTCAGCTTCTGTTTCAGGACGTACGTTGCAACCGTCCAGGCTTGTGAAATCGGTACCGGCATCTTCCTTGCTTATCTCAGAATTTGGATAGGGCTGTACCTGCGCTCCATGGCCCTTTCGAAAAATCGAGACCCCAAGTCTTCATTGTACCTGAGAACCGTCGAATTCCGCTCTGCCTCTTTTGCTCAGATGCACAACCTGTTTCTTTCTTCGTGGCACGGGAAGTGCACCCTGTCATTTGCAGCGCCGGCCATACCCCCGGCATTTTCGATGGCCTTAGGATTGTTCATACAAGGGTCGTCCTAAAGGGAGCGGGGCTACAAAGGCGTAGAATCAAGTCGTCTCAGCTGCCGGGATGCTGCTTCGGCCATGCCTCGAGAGAATCTTCTATCTCTGTTCGGTGAGTTCCAACGGTACGGCGACGATGTCGCGATCGTGCAGCACCGTGGCTACCGCCGCGAGTCATGGACATACAATAAACTAGCCAGCAAAGCGATCGCTTGCGCATTGGAATTGAAAGAACGCGGGGTTCGCACGGGTGAGCGCGTCCTTCTCTGGGGTCCAAATAGCGCCGAATGGATGGGCGCCTTCTGGGGCTGCCTATTGCGCGGAGCCGTGGCCGTTCCCATGGATGATGGCGCCACGCCCGAATTTGCATCACACGTCGCCCGTGACGCCTCCGTCAGATTTATCTTTGCATCGCGTGAAAAGCGGAATCTCGACCCCGCCATCCCAACCCTTGTTCTGGAGGAATTACCCGACACGCTCAAGCGCGCGTACATTCATGTGAGCACGCACAACTCCGCGCGCCGTGGCGTTCCCCTTTACGCAACCCTTGCCGATGAACCCCTCACGCGAAACCACATTGCTCAGATTCTCTTTACCTCCGGCACGACGGCCGAGCCACGGGGCGTCGTTCTGACGCACGGGAATTTTCTGGCGAATCTAGAGCCGCTCGAACGTGGAATCGATGAGTATAGAAAATACGAGCGCTGGTTCCACCCGCTGCGTTTTGTGACGCTTGTTCCGTTGAGCCATGTGTTTGGACAATTCATGGCGCTTTTCGTTCCGCCGCTGCTCGGAGCGGCGGTGATTTTCGAGCCGTCCGCGAATCCGTCGGAGACCATTCGAACCGTCAAACGCGAACGCGCTACCGCGCTCATCTCGGTGCCGCGCATGCTCGATGGTTTGAAGGCGGGAATCGAGCGGGACTATGAAGCTCGCGGGAAATCCAATCGGTTCAAGAACACCTTCGACAAAGCCAAAGGCCGGAAATTCCTGCGGCGGGCATGGATGTTTCGGCACGTTCATCGGCGCTTCGGCTGTAAGTTTTGGGCCTTCATCTCCGGCGGTGCGGCGCTCTCGAACGAAACCGAGGAGTTCTTCCGGCGCATGGGCTATGCGGTGGTCCAGGGGTACGGCATGACGGAAACCGCTTCGTTGATCAGCCTCAATCATCCCTTCCGCTCCGCTGAAGGTTCGGTCGGGAAGATCCTTCCCGGACGCGAGTTTCGTCTTGCTGAGGACGGAGAAATCCTCGTCCGCGGCGAAAATGTTGCCGCTGGTTACTGGCAGGCGGGAGCACTGCAGCCTTCCAGCCAGGAAGGTTGGCTGCGCACGGGCGATCTTGGCGAACTGGATGCGGAAGGCAACCTGCGTTTCCGCGGGCGCAAGAAGAACGTGATCGTTACGCCTGCGGGACTGAACGTTTATCCGGAGGATCTGGAAGCCGCGCTCAAGAGGCAGCCCGCCATCCGCGACGCGGTGGTCATCTCTCTCGATCGCGACGGCAATTCGGAACCCTGCGCCGTGCTCCTGCTCCCTTCTGCGGATGGCCACCTAAAGGTGGCCGCTACAGCAGAGGATGCTATCAACATGGCCGCTGCGGAGGAGGCCATCGCTTCCACGAACTCCACCCTGGCCGAGTACCAACACATTCGCAGTTGGCTCGTCTGGCCGGAATTCGATTTTCCGCGCACCGCCACCGGCAAACCCCGCCTCGGCGAGATCAGCGCCCGCGCAAGCCGGATTTTCGGGCGCACAACCGGAAGCCAAGAGCTTCCAACGATGGCCTTCGGGCCACCTTCTGGCTCATTGGATGACCTCCTTTCCAGATTCACAGTTGCCGCAACCGCGCAACAAACGCCCGCATCCTCTTCGTCTTTTGCTTCCTTTACCTCCTCAGCTTCCTTAATTTCCTTGTCCTCCCTTGACCGCGTCGAAGTTCTGAGCGCCTTGGAGGAAAAGTTTCACGTGGAACTCAATGAAACGGCCTTTTCGGACGCACAAACGGTTGCGGACGTTGAGCGACTCCTGCAGCAGCCCACGGCCCGCCGAAGCGAGTACATTTACCCACGGTGGACACAGCGCGAGTTCATCCGCTGGCTGAGGCTTGGCGTCTACTACGCGCTGGTCTGGCCCGCCACACAAATCCTCGGCCACCCGCGCATCGTGGGGCGCGAACATCTCCGAAATGTCTCCGGTCCAGTGCTGGTCATTTCGAATCACATCACTCGCCGCGCGGACATCGGGCTGATCCTCGCTGCGCTGCCGATGCGATTCCGCCACCGCCTTGCCATTGCGATGGGCGGGGAAACTTTGCAGGACATGCGCCGGCCGCCCCGCGGTTGGCTTTTCGCCAGACGCTGGGCATACCGGCTCGGATACTGGCTCGTCACCGCGCTCTTCAACGTCTTCCCGCTGCCCAGGTTTTCCGGCTTCCGCGAGAGCTTCCGCTTCGCTGGCGAATCCGTCGATCGGGGTTACAGCGTGCTGGTCTTCCCGGAAGGCGAGGTCAACAATTCCGAAGGCGGACGCATGGCGGCGTTCAAATCCGGCATTGGCTTGCTTGCAGAGAATCTGCGTGTCCCTATCGTACCGATGCGTCTCGACGGCGTTTGGCAGATGAAGCGGGAGCGCCGGCGCCTCGCTCGCTTTGGCGAAATCACCGTTCGCATTGGTCTGCCTATTGCCTTTCCAGCTGGTACGCCTCCTGACGAAATCGCCCGCCGCCTCGAATCCGTAGTTCGATCATTGTAGACACTCAGGACCATGTTCTTCGCTGTATTCTTGCGGGCTGGCAGCGCATCAAATTGATTTGAGGGGGATACGCGGAGCGAGCTGGCAAGATTCCCGTCAGGTTCTGTGGCAAAATAGAAAGTTCGTAGAGATAGATGAATGGCACACCGTACAACACTGGAAGAAGAGCATCTAGCTAAAACATCTAACGCGGCCAAAAAGCCCGGAGCGCCCGGTACTGCAAGAGTAGCTGGGAACGAAGACCGCGAGCGCGTTTTCGACGCTTTCCGGCGCTGGGGGCACCTGGAAGCGACACTCGACCCACTCGGTTTTCTGGAGCCTCAGAAGCGTCCAGAACTCGATGGGTTGGCCGGCGAAGCGGCTGACGAAGCGCGGGGCATCTATTGCGGCACGGTGGGCGCCGATTTCATGCACCTGCCGGAGCCGGAGCGCCGCCGCTGGATTGCCGAGCGAA
>QHYF01000202.1 GCA_003224075.1 Acidobacteriota bacterium | reverse complement strand
GACTTCACCCAGTTTGCGGAATCCTCAGAGCAGCTTATCCCCGGGAAACGCTTCAAAGCGCAGGCTCGACAGTGCCCGCGTTGCGTTTATCAATTGGCCATAGCCTGTTCGAAAGGCCAGTTACCGCGCGCGATTCCGCTCTCTACACTCGGCAAAGTTCGTCCGCTTTACTTCTCTCGACGGGAGGAGCCGCCTCATGCTGATTCCGCTGCGGCACGAAAACATGGAGGGGCGCCGCTGGCCCGTGGTCACCTTCGCGCTGATCGCGCTCAATATTCTTGTTTTTCTTTGCACTCATTGGAAAATGGAAGAACAAGCCCCCGAAAGAGCCGAAGTTCGAATGCACGTCATCATCCTGGCAGGAATCCATCCCGAATTGAAGAAGACCCAGGAGGTGCAGCAGTTTGTTGACGAGGTTCAGAACAAAGTGCCGGAGCAGTTCTGGAAGCAACTCTCCTCACCGAACCGGAAAGTCGAGGACTCGTGGGACGCGCGAATCCGGCTAATGGAAGACCCCGAGTTGCTCCAAGCGGAAATGGATGGCCTGGCCGCGCGCTTTACTGAGGAGGAGAAGAGCTCAATCCTCGGGAACTATGCTTTCGTTCCGGCGCGCCCGAGGCCTATAACGTACCTAACCTCTATGTTTCTTCACACCGGTTGGCTTCATTTGATCGGCAATATGTGGTTTCTGTGGCTCGCAGGCTTCATTCTCGAGGATAAATGGGGTCGCGTGATTTATCCTGTCTTCTACCTGCTCGCGGGAGCGGCGGCATCTCAGTTTCACGCCTGGTTCTACCCGGGAAGCATCGTCCCTGCTCTCGGGGCTTCCGGTGCAGTGGCCGCTCTGATGGGTGGGTTTCTCGTGCGCTTCCCCAAAATGAAAATCCACATGTTGTGGTTCATGCTCATTTTTCGCATTCGATTCAAGGCCTACGCCTTCTGGCTACTTCCTTTGTGGCTGCTGATGGAAGTGTTCTACGGGAGCCTCTTCGGCCAAGCATCGGGCGTTGCGCATTGGGCCCACGTCGGCGGTTTTATCTTCGGGGCTCTCGCTGCTCTGGTCATCGGACGTACCGGTCTGGAGCACAAGGCCAATGCGGCCATCGAAGAAAAAATCAGTTGGACCGCCGATCCAGCCATCGTGCAGGGAACGGAATTGATGGAACAGGGAAAGCTCGACGAGGCCATCACGATCCTGCAGAAGCATGCTGCGGCGAAGCCGGAGGCCATGGATGCCTATTCGTTGTTGCAACAACTCCATTGGCGCAAGAACGATCTGCCATCGTACTACCAAGAGGCGGCCTGGCAGAATTATCAGGAGTATACAAACGCCGGTGGGGACCGCATGCCGACGGCTACCTGGCTGGAGCTGTGCCGCATCGTGGAAGGACAGCGGAATTACGAACGAGCGGTGGCCGAGTACGAGCACCTTGCAGGGGCTTACCCCAAAGAGCGGCAATCGCTCCTGGCGCTTCTCTCCGCCGGCCGCCTCTCCCTGAAGAAGCTCAATCGCCCATCGGACGCGTTGGGATTCTACAAGTCCGCCGCAGCTTCGAGCGTGCCGCACCTCGATTGGGAATCGAATATCCAGGCCGGCATACAGGATGCGGAAAACGCGCTAAATACCCCGTACGCTCCCGCTACCAAGGCCTAAGGTTTTTTGGAAAGGAACGCATCCACGGACGCTGGATTCGTGGCGGACTGATTCTGATTCCTACCCGCGCTTTTGGTCGAACGATCATCGTTCTATAAAAACTTATTAATTATTTAACTATAGCATTAACCATTGCCGACCGCGCGAATGGGGATCGTCACGGTTGCAGCAGCATCCGATGACGCCAGCATGTGGCAGCGGCCGTCGAAGATGCCCCCTGGATCGATGACCATGCACGGCGAGTGGACTTCTCCGGTCACCACGCCCTTGACCTGAATCTCTACTCGCCCCTTGGCGAAAATCACGCCGTCGAAACGCCCCGCGATCACCACGCGATTGCCTTCAATCTGGCCTTCAACTTTCGCGCCCTCGCCCAGGATCACCGTCTGCTCGGAGATGATGTTGCCCTTCACGTGGCCGTCAATGCGGAAAGTTCCAGTGACCGTCAGCGTGCCTTCGAGCATTACGCCTTGATCGATGAATCCAGTCCATTCTTCGCTGCTGCCATTTTTTGCAGCATTGGCCCACTTCCATGCCATGATGAAACCCCCAAAAAGAGACTCTTCCACTTTATCTACGCGCGCCGGTAAGTCAACGCAACTGCGCGAGTGCGTTGTCGAATGAGGAGCCTGAACGAACGGGCAGTGCGCGGTGCGCGAGCCGCGAGCTTATTTCATCAGGCGATCATAGAGGCCCATCAATTGCGCGTCATCGTAGTATTCGAGCACAAGCTGCCCGGGGCGCATTTTTGTTTTTTGGCGTAGAAGCACTTTCGTGCCGAGCTGCCGTTGCAACTCCTCCAACGCGGAGCGAATGTTCGCGTCCAAGTGAACTTGTGCCGGCGCGGGTGCGCCACGCAAGCGGCGGGACGCCAGGCGTTCTATTTGGCGAACGGTTAAGCCACCGCGAGCGGCCCGCTGCGCGTAGCGCTTGCGAAGCTGAGCGTCGGCGACGGCGAGGAGCGCCCGTCCGTGACCGGCGGTCAACTTTCCTTCCTCAATCCACTCCTGAATCTCCGGTTCAAGTTTTAACAGTCGCATCGAGTTCGCCACGGTAGCTCGGTCCTTTCCCGTCCGTTCGGCAACCGCTTCCTGCGTCAATTCGAACTCGTGCATTAATCGTTCGAATGCATGTGCTGCTTCGATTGCATTCAGATCTTCTCGCTGGAGGTTTTCCACCAGCGTCATTTCCAGGGCAAGCTCGTCTGGCACTTGCTTGACGATGGCGGATACTTTCGTTAAGCCGGCGCGCTGAGCAGCTCGCCACCTGCGTTCGCCGGCAATCAATTGAAACCGAGAGCCAGTCGGCCGCACGACCAAAGGTTGAATGATGCCGCTGGCTTTGATCGAGCGCGCTAATTCCTCAAGCGCCTCTTCGCGGAAGCGCGTCCGTGGCTGATAAGGACTGGGCTCGATCAGATCAATGTCAATTTCCAGTGGGCCCGCTTGGGAGGCTTGGCGCGCTGGTGCCGCCGCTGCACCACTTGCGGTTGTTGCTTCAGCTTGGGTCGGCGCTGGTTCGGCCTTCTTTCCCTCAAGCTCCCGAATGAGCGCTCCGAGCCCCCGTCCCAGGGCGTTTCTCGGCATTGGCAATCACCTCCCGGGCGAGCTGTGTGTAACTCTCGGCCCCCTTGCTATGAATATCGTAAAAAATGATGGGCTTTCCAAAGCTGGGCGCCTCGGCGAGGCGAACGTTGCGCGGGATCAAGCTCTTGAAGACCTGGGTTCCGAAGAAGCTACGGAGGTCCGTGGCGACCTGCCGCGAAAGCGTCGTTCGCTCATCATACATCGTCAAGAGAATGCCTTCGATTTCGAGGCTTGGATTTAAAGTTCGCCGAATGCGCATAAGCGTATCCAGCAATTCGGATACGCCTTCGAGAGCGAGGTATTCGCATTGAATGGGAACCAGCACAGACCCCGCGGCTACCAGAGCGTTGAGGGTCAGCAAATCCAATGCCGGTGGGCAATCCAGCACGATGAATTCGTATTTTTCTTCCAACGGCTTGACGGCGGCCCGGAGTTTGTACTCGCGCTCCTCCGCTGAAACAAGCTCTACGGCGGCTCCCGCGAGGTTCTTGTCCGCAGGAATGACGTCCAGCCCGTCTACTTGAGATTTCTGAATAATCTTATCGAATGGCTCGTTCAGAATTAGCGCGTGATAGAGTGTCCGACGCGAGGGATCCTTGGCAAATCCGACGGCGGCAGTAGCGTTGGCCTGGGAATCACAATCAATAAGGAGCGTAGCTTGTTCAGCCGCAGCGAGGCAGGCTGCCAGATTCACTGCAGTCGTGGTTTTACCAACGCCACCCTTTTGATTAGCGATTGCAATGATTCGAGCCAATGATTCCCTGCCAGCGAGAATCTAGCAAAGCCGGAATCTACTTGCAAGTTGTTTCACGTGAAACGATGCCTTCTGGCACGAACTTCTCGCATTTACGTTCCAAGTGGAACATCAAGTCTGTGGTGCAGACGAGCTTGCATGTGACCGAAGAAACCAGAAGCGGAAGGGCGAAGGTGGGCAGGAGACACTTGATGAACAAAGGTTCTAAAGAGGGAGTTTCGAGAGAAGACTGTTCCACGTGAAACAGGACTCGCTCAGCACTCAATGGGTTCTACGTGGAACATGTCTCTTTGAGGGATAGCCGGTTCCATAAGCGTTCAACGTGGGATGCATTCCTTCTTTATTCCGCGGCCGGAACTGCATTGTTCCACGTGGAACAGCCTCGACATCCTATCAGAAATAAAATACATGACCGCTCGACCTAGTGTGATCGATCGAAAGCCAATCCGATCCGACGATTGCCATGGCAAGAGCGGCGGCTTGTTCAAGCTGAAACGGCGTCACTCTTGACGTTTCTTGTTCCCACCAAGAGGAGCCGTTGTAGAGAGTGCGGCACCTGTATCGGTTCGCGCCAATCCCAGCCCGCAATTTTCTGAATCTCTTCAAGGTCCCGAGCGCCCATCCACAAGATAACTTGTTTCGCTGCTATTCGTTCCGAGTGGGCCCACTCCAAGAACGCACCATATTCCCCGAGGGCTCGCGAGCACACAAAATCCAACGGAGCGACCTCCTCTCCGAGCTCCTCATAACGCCGGACAAGCACTTGAGCGTCCGTAAGTCCAAGGTCACGAATAACTTCTGCTAAGAATGTCGCCTTCTTCAGATTGGATTCGACCAAAAAGACCCGCAAACCAGGCCGAATGATTTTGAGTGGCAACCCTGGAAATCCGCCTCCCGAGCCAACGTCGGCGAGCCGACCATTTTCCACAAGTACGGCCTTCGCGGCATACATACTCTCGCAAAAATGGCGATAAACGATCTCCAAGGGGTCGCGAATCGCCGTCAGATTGACCTTTTCATTCCAAGCCAGCAGAATCTTTATATACTGCTGAATTTGCAGTACTTGATCCTCATAAGCGGGGAGCCTGAATTCTCCGAGAGCACGCCGAATGACGGCCGCTGAGGGAGGGGCTGGTATGGTTGTTATCATAGTAGTTACTATTTATGCCTGGTGTATCAAATCTCCCTTTTCGGAGGCACGGGTCGCTTTTGGCATCAGGTATCGCGGCCCTGCCGTTCCGGCCAGCACGTCTACAGCACTATGCCAGAAAACAGCAGGCACTAGGCTGCCAAATGCAATCCTGCTTGTTCCGAGGACGAGGCCGACCACCATTGTCATAACGATTCCGCCGCGTCCCTGGTAGCTGTGCGCGAGCCCGAAAAGAACCGAGGAAAGCACGACAACGACCCATGTCCGCAATCCCACGTTCGCGAGGGCAGCCATGGCGAATCCCCGGTAAAGAAACTCCTCGCAGAGACCGGCGGTGATCGCGAGCGCCAGATAGGGGAGCAATTCGACAGTGGATTGCGGGAGGATCCGCTCCGCAATGGCTTGGAGAGTGCCCCGGGATTCGATAGGAAGCCGGCCGACGCGGCGCAGGTTCAGCCACTGAAGAGCGGCAATGGTCACGGCGCCGACGATGGAAGCCGCAATGACCTTGGTTGGGTCTTGGATCGTCAAACCAAATTGAGACGCCGTGTAGCCGTGCGCCCAGGCGCGCCAGGCCACCACGGCAACACTGAGCCATTGAAAGGCAATGGTCGAAGCGTAAAGCACAAGCCGCTCCATCGTGCTGACGGTTGGCCTGGCCAGTAATTTCTTCATGCGCACTCTTCCGCGCCACGGCAGAATCACGCCGAGTGTGAAAAAAATCAGCCAGATGTACCAGGGCATTCGCCGATGAGAACACTATCTGCATCCATCGCGCAAGTGACCAAAGTTCAGCCTACGTGGTGGGGTAGCCGGAAACTGAACCAGTACCGAGTCGCATGGTGCGCGAGCACGAATCAGCGCGCCTCGCTATAATCGAAACGCTTTACAGCGAGGTGCGGCTTGACCCCATCCGTGAAACTCACGGCCATGGTCAAGGCAGCGGGTTGAGCGGCGAAGCTGAGTCCAGCGTTGCTGGACTCCGTTTTGCGCCGTTTGCCGCCAACGACGACGCGGGGGTGTATCTGCTGGGCGATGGATTGGCCCTGGTGCAGACGGTTGATTTTTTCACGCCGATCGTGGACGACCCGCATACTTTCGGCCAGATTGCCGCGGCCAATGCGCTGAGCGATGTTTACGCCATGGGAGGCAAGCCGGTTTCCGCGCTTTCGATTGTGGGCTTTCCCGACAAGGGTGACGCGGAGATTCTCGAGCAGATCATTCGCGGCGGGCTATCGAAGATGACGGAGGCGAAATGCAGCGTCATTGGCGGTCACTCGATTCGAAATGACGATATTCAGTTCGGCTACGCAGTGACGGGGATGATCAACCCGCAAAAAGTCTGGCGGAATGTCCGTGCGCGCGCGGGCGATGATCTGCTGCTGACCAAAGCGATTGGAACAGGCGTACTCTCGACGGCGCTGAAGAAAGACCGCGCCGCACCCGCAGCACTGCAAGCGGCTGTTACTTCGATGACGGAGCTAAACCGCGCGGCCTCGGAAGCGCTGCAGGAAATCCAGGAAAAGGCAGGCTCGGCAAGCCCCGTGCACGCGGTGACGGACGTTACGGGATTCGGTTTGCTGGGCCACGCGCGAGAGATGGCGCTCGGCGACCCGGAGCGGGGAATCGAATCCGTGTCACTCGAGATCGACCATTCGGCGATCCGCTACCTTCCCGGCGCCTTCGAAGCCGCGCGCGAGGGGTTTCTCCCCGGCGGGCTGAAGAATAACCGCGACTTTGTTGGCGATTGCGTGAATTTTGCCGAGGCGGTTCCGCAGGAATTTCGCGACCTGCTCTTCGATCCTCAAACCTCCGGCGGCCTGCTGATATCCATCTCACCGCAGTTCGCGGACGCCGCCATTGCCACGCTGGACCGGCACGGCGTCTCTGCGCGCCGCGTCGGCCACGTGGTGGCAAAGAAAAATCCGCTTCTCTTCGTCCAATAGAATCAGAGATCTCATCGAGTTCCGGTAGACTTTTACCATGGACACCATCACCCACGGCATCGCGGGCGCATTGATTGGTAAAGCGGTCTTCCGCGGCCAAGACATGTTCGCCTCGCATCCCATGAACCGCGGGCGCATCATCACCTGGTCGCTGATGTTCGGGGCCATTTTTCCGGATTCCGATGTGCTACGGGACATTTTCTCGCACGATCGGCTGTTGGTTATCACCTGGCACCGAAGCATCACGCATTCGCTGGTCCTGCTTCCACTTTCGGCGGTGCTTCTCGCGGGAATCACCCGCGCCATCGCGAGCTTGCGAAAGTGGGAAGCGCCATCCTTTACGGCGCTGACAGGAATCTACGCGATCGGCATTCTCAGCCACATTCTGCTTGATCTGGTCACATCATTCGGCACGATGATCTGGTCGCCGCTGCGGTGGTCTCGCCCGGCGTGGGACCTCATCTTCATCATCGATTTCACGCTGACCGCGATTCTCCTTGTGCCGCAGTTGCTCGCCTGGGTTTATTCTCACCCCGAAAAAGTGAAGCGGCGCGCCGTCGGGATGTGGCTCGTGTTCATGCCGGCCCCATTTCTCATCGCCAGAATTGGCCAAGTTGTAGGCGCGCCGATTTCGGATCGCGTCGTTTTGGGCGTCATCGTCATTTTCGCCGCGCTCTTCCTCCTGCCCGCGCTCCTGGGCTGGGGAGTGAAGATTTCCCACGACAGATGGAATCGTGCCGGTTTCGCTGCCGCGCTGATTTATGTGGCGTTTACGACCTACGCCCATCATGTCGCCCTCGCGCGCGTGCAAAAGTTCGCTGAACTGGAACAACTGCAGGTCGAATCGATTGGCGCTTTGCCGTTTCCGCCTTCTCTCTGGCATTGGGATGGGCTGGTACGGACGGAGCGCGGCGTCTACGAGCTGCGCATGGACCTCACCGAGCGGCCAGCCAGCGATGAAGAATTGCTTGCTCTCGAGCATCGCTACTACCCCGATGCATTCCCGAATTCCTATATCGAAGCTGCCAAACGCTTGCCCGAAGTGCAGAAGGTCCTGTGGTTCGCGCGGTTTCCGGTGACGCGCTTCCATAAAGAAGGAGGTGAGGCGGTCGTCGAAATCGCTGATTTGCGTTTTCCCCAAACGCGGCGCGACCGGCCCGCGGGATTCACCTATCGCGTGCGTTTTGGCTCTGACGGCAGCGTTCTCTCGAAAGGCTGGGTCACCCGATAGGGCCAGTGAAGTGTCACGTTCGGATGGGAGAGATATATCGTGGCTCGACGGTCTATTTCGTTGGTTTTGTGTCCGCCGGATGGATGACCACCTGGCGTTCTTCACCGACGCCGACGCTTTCCGTGCGCACGCCGGCAACGTCCTTGAGCGCCAGATGCACGATGCGGCGCTCGCGCGAGGACATGGGATTCAACCGAAAGGGCTGGCGTGAAGCTTGCACGCGTTCCGCGGCAACGCGCGCCGTCATGCGCAATTCCTCGAAACGCAGTGCGCGGTAGCCGCCGCTATCAATGTGGATTTTTTCGTGGTAGACAGGTTCGAGCCGCAGCGCCTTGAAGGCCAGGTGCTCGAACGCTTTCAAGACTTCCGCGCCGCGTTCCAGCAAAATCTCTTTATCTCTGCCGTCGAGATCGGCGAGTACTTCCGCCTCCCCGTCTGTTCCTGATCCTTCAGCGGAAACTGGACGCACGCTGACCTTTAATTCGAGCCCCGAGGCGCGCACCAGGCTCTCCAGAAAATGCCGCAGCGCCTCGGCCGTTGCTTGCCGGTCCAGCTTGCCATCGCGAATGAGTTCCGGAGCCATAGGGGGTTCGAGCGAAAAAAGCCGCCTCCACTTCGCTGCAAGGATTCTCTCTTAAGACTTTTTTCCGCGCACCGGTTTTGCGGGCGCCGCCTGCAAAGG
>QHYF01000201.1 GCA_003224075.1 Acidobacteriota bacterium | reverse complement strand
TGAAAGGACTCCCATG
The DNA here is from genome assembly GCA_003224075.1 of Acidobacteriota bacterium. Lineage (GTDB taxonomy): Bacteria > Acidobacteriota > Terriglobia > Acidiferrales > UBA7541 > Acidiferrum. Next base: position 4,760 of record QHYF01000201.1, on the reverse strand, counting down.
GGCGCGACCATGTTTGGTGCCACTAGCATTAAGGCGGCGGAGCAGCCGGGGAACCGGCGTCGCGACAATCTGGCGATTGTGTACCAGAATCTCTTGACCGTTATTGTCCGGCTTCGCGCCAACCGCCAGGTCATTAACGACGCGCAGGCTTTTCGCGTGCAAATGCAAAGCGCGCTGCGCGCGGCGGAAAAAGAAGGCATCGGCAAACTGTATCCTCCTGAGGATGTGCGCCTGGCGACTTTCGCGATCGTGGCGTTTCTGGACGAGTCCATTTTGAACTCGACCAATCCTGCCTTCTCGGATTGGCCTCGCATGCCGCTTCAGGAGGAAATGTTTGGACACCACCGCGCCGGGGAAGTCTTCTTCGAGAATATCGACCGGCTTCTCAGCCGCGGCGATTCCCACGGCGCCGCCGATCTGCTCGAAGTCTATTCGCTCTGCATTCTTCTCGGCTACAAGGGGAAGTACGGTCTCAGCGAGCAGGACTCGCTGCGTCCTGTGCTCGATGCCATCGCTGAAAAAATCCGCCGAATTCGCGGGCCCCTGCCGGGGCTTTCTCCCGCTTGGGCCATTCCGGAAGGCACAGTGAAAGTGATCGAATCGGATCCGTGGATCCGCCGTTTGGCGATCGGCGCCTTGGCCGGAGCCTTCGTCGCCCTGTTGTTTTTCATTCTCTTTAAAGCTTTGCTGAGTAGCGGCGCCTCCAGCGTGCACGCGCTCGCCGCGTTGCTGGGATGGTAGGAAACTGATGCAACTTTCCTGGCAACATTTCGTGGGCGGCATCGGCCTGGTTTTTGCCGCCATGATCGCGTGGTTCGGCGCATTGTGGTTGAATTTGCAGGGAGCCAACCTGTGGGTTTTCCGTATATGCGTTTTCATCCTTCTCGCTCTTGCGGTATTGGCTGTTGTCTGGTGGCTGCGCAACCGGCAGCAAGCCAAGCCCTCCGGCGAGGCGTCCTCCAGGCCCGAAGGCGCGCCGAGTGCGGGAGCCGCTGAAGACATTCTGCTGATTTTGCGTGAGGCTGAAGCCCGCGTGGCTTCTTCCTCGCAGCTACCCCGAGGCACCCGGCTTTCCTCCTTGCCGATCATTTTTCTCGTGGGTGATGGAGGCGCGGGCAAGACCTCCGTGGCCACGCAGTCCGGTCTTGAACCCGAATTGCTCTCTGGCCAGGTCTATCAGGAAGGCAATGTCGCGCCGACTCGCTTGGCGAATCTCTGGTTTGCTCGCAAAGCTGTTTTCGTCGAAATGGGCGGAAAGACTCTGGGTGACGCGAATCTCTGGACTCGCCTTCTGCATCGCCTCGCGCCGAGCAAACTGAAGTCCATTTTCAGCGGCAAACCGGCGGCTCCTCGTGCTGCGGTCGTCTGCTACGACTGCGAAAAGCTCGCCAAAGCCGCCGGCGCGGAAGAGATCACCGCCCAGTCCCGCGCCATCCGCGCCCGGCTCGAGCAGATTTCTCAAACACTGGGCATTCACTTCCCCGTTTACGTCCTTTTTACTCACGCCGACAGGTTGCCCTATTTCGACAATTTTTTCCGGAATCTGAGCGACAGCGAAATCACGCAGGTGCTGGGCGTCACGCTTCCGCCTCTGACCGCCTCCGCTACCGGTGTTTATGCTGAGCAGGAAACCAAGCGACTCACGTCCGCTTTCAATTCCATGTTCTTTTCCCTCGCTGAGTGCCGCCCAGGCCTGCTCTATCGCGAGCGCAACGCAGACAAGCTCTCCGGCATTTACGAATTTCCTCGCGAGCTGCAAAAGCGCATCACCATCGCCACGCAATTCCTCGTGGATCTCTGCCGCCCGAGTCACCTCCGCTCCAGCCCTTTTCTCCGCGGATTCTATTTCGCCGGCATCCGGCTCGTGGAAGCCGCCGCTCCTCTTGGCGGCACAGTGATCGCCTCGAAAACTTCCATTGCGCCCGCTCGCTCATTTTCCGCAAATGCAACATCCATCATGCGTGCCGATGATTTTACGAAAACCCAGACGCAGGGCTGGCAAACCGCCACGCAGAACGTCCTTGCCGGCGAATCCAAGAAAGCCACGCAGTGGCTCTTTCTCAGCCATATTTTCAGCCACGTCATTTTGCAAGACCGCGCCGCGCTCGGAGCCAGCGGGAGCAGCTCTCGTGCCAATGTTTTGAAGCGCGTGCTCCTGGCGACCGCGGGTGTGTTCGCCGCCATTTGGGTCCTCGGTATGATCATTTCGTTTTTCGGCAATCGTTCCCTGCAGCAAGAGGTTCTTGCGGCTGCAAACGGAATCGTTCCCGTCAGGAGCCAAGGTCCTTCGATGGCCTCCATCGAAGATCTGCAGCGCCTCGATGCCGCGCGCCAGCAGCTCGAAAAACTCACTGAATATCATCGCGCGAGAGCACCCTGGCACTTACGCTGGGGGCTTTACAGCGGCGACGACATTTACCGCGATTTGCGTTCTCTGTACTTCAACCGCTTTAACCAGCTCTTGCTGGCAGGCGTTCAGATGCGCCTGGCGGAATCGCTGAGAACTTTGCCACCGGCCGCAAGCCCCAACGACGAGTGGCAGCGACCGTACGAAACTCTGAAGGCCTATCTCATTACCACGTCGAGGTCTCAAAAAAGTACTCGGGATTTCCTTTCGCCCGTTTTGCTAAATCGGTGGACGGCTGGGAGCTTCGTTGATGAGCAGCGGCTTCAGCTGGCTCGCGGTCAGTTCGACTTTTATGCGGATGAGCTTCGAATCGAGAATCCGTTTTCGTTTCCAGAGGATTCCTTTGTCGTTCAACCCGGCCGCAAGTTCTTGAACAGCTTCGCGACTGGGCCGCAACTCGTCTACCAAAAGATGCTCGTCAGGGCCAATCAGGCAGTTCGCAGTTTCAATTTCATCCAGAACTATCCTGACGCCAAGGACGTTGTGACCGATCCTAAGGTCGTTGATGGTGCTTTCACCGGCGCCGGTTGGAAAGTGATGACCGACGCCATATCTCACCCCGAAAACTATGCCGGAGGGGATGATTGGGTGCTCGGAACCACGGCGGGGTCGCGCACCGTCCAAAATGTCTCGCCACAGGACGTCCGTGTTCTTTACGAGGCCGACTACAAGAAGCAGTGGCGGGATTTCCTCACTGCGGCCATCGTGCGCCATTTTACTGGTCCCCAGGACGAGTCCAGACAACTTGATAAACTCTCGGGAAACAGGTCGCCATTGCTGGCGCTGTTTTGCGAAGTGTCGCAAAATACAGCGGAGGCTTCTCCCGAAATCGCGGCGGCCTTCCAACCAGTTCAGGAGGTTGTTGCAGCAAAACCATCCCCCCAGTCGTGCCGGGAACAGTACAAGCAACCATCTAATGAGGCCTATACAAATGCTCTCTTGAACGTCAAGTTTTGCCTGGATAGCTACTTGATGATGCCGCCCCAGCCTGGGGTGACTCCGGACCCGCGCCAAGCCAAGCTCAGCGAGTGCAACGGTCTTTCGCTGCAGGCGGGAAATGCGGCGAGACAGATCGTGAAGACCAATGATCCGACATGGAAAGTTGATTCCAAAGTTATAAGTCTCCTTCTCGCTCCCACTGCGCCTCCACCCCTTCCTCAACCTGTTGGCGGTCCAACGGGGGTGGCCCAATTCTGCAGTGCCCTGCGCGTACTCGGTAACAAGTTCCCCTTCGATGCGAATGCGCGGATGGATGCTTCTCTCGCTGACCTCACCGGTTTCTTCCAGCCGGGAACGAGCGCTCTTTCGAGATTCCTGGAGCTCAACAAGACGGTTTTCACCTTGGAAGGCGGCCAGTATGTCCAAAAGGTCGGAAAGATTAATTTTGGCCCTGTGATCACTCAAGCCGCGAGTATTCAACGCGCTCTCTATCCAAATAACTCCGGGCAATTGCAATTCCAGTTCGCGCTGAAGGCACGCGTCCCCGCGGGCGAAACCAGCGAGAGCGTGGCCATTGATGGACAGGAAATGAAATTGACAGGAACTGCCACGAATACGAAAACCTTCACCTGGTCGGGAAGTTTGACTGGGGCGACTCTGACGCTGAGCGGTAAGACGTACAGTCAGTTCCCTGGATCCTGGGGGGCTTTCAAGCTCTTTTATCAGTACACGTGGACGCGCACACCGGCGGGTTTTCAACTTGCTTGGCCGGTTCCCGGGCAGGGTGGACAGATCGTCCAATACAACGGCAAGAACGAAGTTGTAGAATTCGAATTGGAAACGGCCAGCGTTCCCCTCTTCCAACGAGGGTATATTGCAGGTTTGAGGTGCCCGCCCGGCGCCAAGTAACCGGCGATGACCGGTTTGGGCTGATTTCTCGTGCTCGTCTTGGACCAGGCCTTGGGTTCCGCCGATGCGGTAAAGAAAAGTTCACTCAACGGAACTTCCGTTTCATCCTAGGCCGCGCCTCACGGCCACTCACTCTTTCCTGTTCGCCTTATCTCTTTGTGCGGATTATAAAGGGGTTGCGGGAGGGGCGGCATGGAAGTGCGGATTCTAAAGGGGTTACACCCGATCTAGGATCAGGGCGGAACTCGGAACGGGGAACGCAGAAATAGGAAAGCGCAGCGGAATGATCGGCTTGGTGCCTTACTATCCAAAAACATATTACCACATGATTACGGTCGCTGTCAAGAAAAATTATAGGTGTGTCGTTAGCACATGATATGTCCGGTTTATTAGCACGTGAAATGTCCGCTTTTCACAGGCGGCCTGCGGTAGACCACATTCCGGGAGGTCGCCGGGATGGTTTACACCAAGGCCGCGATGGAGCGGGCGATGAAGGTACAGGAAG
>QHYF01000200.1 GCA_003224075.1 Acidobacteriota bacterium | reverse complement strand
GCCTTTGCGCGTTCTGTCGACAATCGCGTCGATCCGTTCCTTGGGCAGCAAATCCGGTAGCGGGATTCCTGCCACCGTCGAATATCGCGGCAGTGGAACCATGTCATCACCGTGCCCGCCGAGCACGAACGAGTGCACGTTTTCCACGCTGACTTTGCACTCCATTGCCACAAAGGTGGTCATGCGCGCCGAATCCAACACGCCCGCCATGCCCATGACGCGGTTCTTCGGGAAGCCGCTCACCTTGAATGCCGCCTGCGCCATCGCG